>CAZYWQ010000234.1:0-4177 GCA_964651675.1 uncultured Candidatus Sumerlaeota bacterium
AACAGGATGATAAAGAAGTCGTAGATGATGGAAATAAAATTCGGAACACGGCAGATTTCGAAACTCCAGATGAATATATAAAACTCACTGATATTGGACAACCTGATTATTATAGGTCTTTTTTATCCCGTAAGAGCGAGAGAGTTTATGAAGTGTTGTATATTGGAAAGGATTTGATGTTTCAGTTTATAAATAGGAAATTAGCTTATGTTGGAGATGTGTCTGATCTGGAACTTACTCTGCTTGAGAATGGTTACCCTCAGAAAGTAATCTATAGACAAGAGAAAGAGGGCGAATCTATTTTAACTCTAATTTATACAAGTAGATTTGGTACCCATCAGAAAATATATGCGATTGCTGATGGTGTTAGACAATATTATCAGGATATTCCATAAAAACTATTCAATTTCATTAACAGAATAATCAATAAACAGAGTATGAATATGTTAAAAAACACATTAAAGTATTATCTTTTAATAATGGTAGTAACAATATTTGTCTCTTGTTCATTTTCACAGAAGCCAACATCCGAAGAGTTGCGAAGTCGAGCAATCGACCTTGTTGTTGAAGGGGAAAAACAGGAATCTTTAGGCGAGTATGTTGTGGCTATCAAGATCTATGATGAATCATTAGGTATTTCAACAAGACCGCGAGCATATTATGATCTTGGACATTCTTATATGAAACTCGATGAGTATGAAAAGGCGATTCCAAACTTTGAAAAGGCAATCGAACTTGTTAAAAATTACAGAATTGCACAAACAGAGTTAGATCAGGCAAAAGAATTGCTTAAAACGGGTAAAGTCTCAATGCGATTTACTGATACGACATCACAGGTTGCAAGTATCGAACCAACCACATTAAAACCAATAGAAAGTACACCACTTAAAACCGATGCAGATGTTACATCATCATTTTCTCCTTATGCTCAAATAAGCGATTCTCAACAGACTACTCCTCCTGAGCCGTTAGAACCTGTTCAGGAATCGGAGAAAAAAGAAGAAAAGCCTATACCAACTGTAGAACAGGTTAATGAATATTTACAGAAGCATTTGGAAGAGACAAAGGTAAGTTATGACCCTGAGAAATTCGGAAAAGATACGAGGATTGTTCTCGATAACTCCCGTTATCATAAAGAAAAGGCAAGGAAATATGTCGATGCGAAAAGATATGATTATGCTATCATCGAATATAAAGAAGCCTTGAAACTTAATCCCAATGATTCTGAATCTGTGGTTGAATTGAGTGCTGTGTATGAAAAAATGGGCAATATTGAAAGGTCATTAGCATTACTCAAGGATGTGGAGGAGAAAGAACCGAATAATCCTAAGGTGTTTTTCAGTATTGGGAATATGAAAAGGGCAAATGGGGATTATGATGAAGCGATGAAATATTATAACAGGGCATTGAAACTTGATCCGGCTAATCCTGTTATTTTGAATCATATTGGTTATGTCTATAAGAAATTGGTCGAGTATGATAAAGCTGAGAATGCCTATCTTCAGGCGATTGTGGCATCACCGCAATATGTGAACTCTTATATCAACATCGGGATTCTTTATGATGATTTTCTCAATGATGATGAAAAAGCATTATTTTATTACAAAAAATACCTCGAATTAGGAGGCGATAGAAAGGCTGAGGTTAATAAATGGATTATGGATATTGAAAAGAAACAAGGTGCTAAAAATATCGATCCGATGTGAATCTCAGCGATGAAAAACACTCAGAAAGGATGATATAGAGTATGCATTTAAAAAAATGTTTTATGACAAGATGTTTTGTCATTCATCTTGTCATTTTTTTTGTGTTGGTCATTTGTATTTCCTCCGTAGTCTTTGCAAAAGATGAATTAAGAGGTTTTTGGGTAGATGCGTTTGGAAATGGATTTTTGAGCAAGGCAGAAGTCGAAAAATTAGTCAGTGATGCCAGAAAAATGAATATCAATTCTCTTTTCATTGAGGTTCGTAAAAATGCAGATGCTTATTATAAATCCGCTTATGAACCAATGGCATCTAATATCATCGATAAAAATGGTTTCGATCCATTAGGTGAAATCATAAAGCTTGCTCATAATACATCTAATGGTGAGAAATATATAGCTGTTCATGCCTGGTTTATTGTGTATAGGTCAAGTTCCGGTGGTCCTAAACCTGAGAATCATATTAATAATCTTCATCCCGATTGGTTATCTTATACTTATGATGATAAACAGGCTGAGAATTCGCAGACTTATCTTGATCCAGCATTACCTGAAGTACAGGATTATCTTATAGAAGTCTTTAGTGATGCGGTCAGAAATTATGATATTGATGGAATACACTTCGATAGAATTCGATATGATAATAATAAATGGGGCTACCATCCGAGAAGTATTGAAATGTTTAATTCATTGTATAATCGACAGGGAAAACCAGAACCTCAAGACCCTCAATGGTCTCAATTTCGAAGGGACCAAATTACAGGTCTTGTGAAAAGAGCATACGCTACTATTTTGAGTATTAAACCAGATATTGTGTTCTCGATAGCTGCCATTCCCTGGGGAAGACCCACATCCAATTTTAAACAGACGGATGCTTATGCGAGTGTCTTTCAGGATTGGCAAAGTTGGTTATCTAAAGGATATATTGATATGTTATGTATGATGGATTATAAGAGGGTTAATGATGACTTTGTAGGTTGGATGAATGTGGCTACTCAAAATAGAAATAATCGCTCTATAGTCATTGGTCTGGGGAATTATTTGATTCCAATATCTCAATCGATAGAACAAATAAAGTTAGCTCAAGCGAATGCGGATGTTGATGGAATATTATTTTATTCCTATCGTGCTACAAATAATGAGAGTAAGGCAAACGATATATTTTATAGTACCGTAAAAGAACAGGTTTTTTCGGATTATGCCACTCCTCCTCAGGTTGAATGGAAAACAAATCCTGATTTGGTGATTCTATCAGGGCAGATAAAAACGAATCATAAAGCATTATTGACTAATTCAACTATTACTCTTGAGAATTTAGGCAAATCAACCGAAATAGATAATAGCGGATTTTTTGTTCTAACAGATGTGGATTTTAAGGACCAATACATACTTGTTGTAACATTAAACAATGGAGAAGCGAAAAAATTTAATATTGCAATCCAAAGAAAACAAAAAGTATATAATTTACAGATAAATTTGTAGTATCAAGTTTGGAATAATAGTATATATAGGCTTGGAAATCTCGTTAAAAATATTCTGGGATAAATGGGAGAATATTTAAAAATCTATTTGATTTTTGCGGGGTATACTATATTTACTATGTTTTATAATAAAAGGTTTTCTAAAGAGAATATTTAATTTATGGCTATTCAAGATTATTATAGGATACTTGGAGTATCAAAGGCGGCATCTTTAGAGGAAATAAAACACTCTTACCACAAATTGGCTAAGGCGTACCATCCTGATAAAGTCCCCGAAGATGAAAAGAAAGAGAAGGCTGAAGAATTTGCTCTTATCTCGAAGGCATATAATATTCTTAAGGATAAGGAGAAAAGAACAGAATATGATAATATGCTGGCTGAGATGAAGAAGAAAATCAAAGATGGGAAGGTCGCTCAGCCTAAAGCGGGAGCAGTTACATCCGTATCATCAAGAAGAGATAAGGCAGAAGTTGTAGAAATTGCCGATAAAGCATTTCGTATGGGTGTTGGATTATTTAACGATGGCAAATATTCTAAGGCAATTGAATATTTAGAATCTGCCGTTAGAGCTAATAAGGATAGTTCCGAAGCACATATGTTTTTAGCTTTGGCTTATGCCTATGCTAAAAAAAGTGTAAGTAAGGCAGTTGACCATTGTCATAAGGCTATCGATTTAGATCCCTGGAACGTTGTTTATAAACTTCATTTGGGTAAGATTTATAAGATGGCAGGAGTAAGGTCACTTGCTGAAAAGACATTTAGGGATGTTTTGAATTGGGAACCTGATAATAAAGAAGCCAAATACGAACTTCAGAGTCTTAATGGTAAAAGTTCTGGAGGGCTTTTTGATTTCGTAAATAAATTATTTCAAAGGAAAAAATGAGCCATATAATCGGAATAGATTTAGGAACAACAAATTCTGTAGTTTCAACTCTTGAAAATGACAAACCTATTGTCATTATTAACCAGGAGGGATCAAAGACCACTCCATCCG
>CAZYWQ010000234.1:4187-5231 GCA_964651675.1 uncultured Candidatus Sumerlaeota bacterium
ACACGGTCTTTTCTGTTAAGAGGTTGATGGGCAGGCGCTTTGATGAACTAATGGATGAGGATAGTGGATTGCCTTATGATGTTCTCGAAGATGAGGAGGGGATGGCTTGTGTCAATATTAATGAAAAGGCATTTAAACCTGAGGAGATATCGGCGCTTATTTTACGGAAAATGAAGGATTCTGCTGAGGACTATTTGGATGAAGAGGTAACGGATGCGGTCATAACAGTTCCAGCCTATTTTAATGATAGTCAAAGACAAGCAACTAAAAAGGCTGGTGAGTTGATTGGTTTAAATGTTGTGCGGATTGTCAATGAGCCTACAGCTGCTGCATTAGCTTATGGTTTGGACAAAACAGAAAATCAAAAAATCGCTGTGTTTGATTTTGGTGGTGGTACCTTTGATATTACTATTTTAGAGATCGACAACGATGTATTTGAAGTTCGCTCAACAAATGGTGATACTCATCTTGGCGGTGATGATTTAGATAATTGTCTTATGGGACACATTAAAGAGATGATTAAAGAGCAATTTAATCTTGATGTGGGCAAAGACTTACAAGCTAATCAAAGGATTAGAGAAGTTTCAGAAAAAGTCAAATGTGAATTGTCTTCTTTAAATGAATCTTCGGTGCAGTTACCATTTATAACTGCTGATGAATCGGGACCTAAACATTTTACTACTACTATTACAAGGGACCAATTTGAAGGGCTTATTGAGCCTGTTCTTAGAAGGTTAATTCCACCGTGTCATAAGGCGATGGAAGATGCTCGTATTTTGCCTAAGGACATTGATCAGGTAATTCTTGTAGGAGGATCGACAAGAATCCCAAGAGTAAGGAAAATTGTGAAGGAAGTATTTGGGAAGGAGCCTTTTAAGGGAATTAATCCTGATGAGGCTGTTGCTCTTGGTGCTGCAATTCAGGGTGGTATTATAACAGGGAGTATCGAAGAGGTTTTATTGATCGATGTTACACCACTTTCTTTAGGTGTGGAGACTGCTGAGGGAATTTTTTCTGTGATTATCCCCCGAAATAGCACAATAC
>CAZYWQ010000235.1:0-5213 GCA_964651675.1 uncultured Candidatus Sumerlaeota bacterium
GTATAGAGATAATCAATGAGCACAATATTTTTTGAACATAAAAGACTACTTTTCTCATTTAGAATGATTCCGTTTTCTTTAAATAGGAAAATTGATTCAGAAAATGCGATAAGTAACTAACTCAATCATATAAATAATCCGAAGGGAAAAACTTAAAGCTTCCATTCCTTTTGTGATATCCTTGTATAAAAATGACCATTTTCGTGAAACACATTAACATTGCAATCAAAGGTTCTTCCTAAATTTTCAGAGGTTAATACATCATAGGGATTTCCTTGTGTAATAATCTTTCCTTTTTTAATGAGTAAAATATTTTCGATTGTTGATGGTAATTCTTCGATATGATTCGAAGCAATAATAATAGTGGGTGGACTTGCCAACTGTTTTAACTTTTCCAATGTTTTAATTATGGCAACTCTTGCTCCTAAATCTAAACCTGCTGTCGGTTCATCTAATAAAAGTAATTTGGGATTTCCCACCAATGCCCTTGCTATCAATACACGCATCTGTTCTCCCGTTGATAACTCTGCGAATCTTTTATTTTGATAGCTTTTTAAACCGACAATACTTAATTTCTTTACCACCTTCTTCCATTGCTTTTCCTTTATTATACTGTAAGGAGGAATTGTTATTGTCCCAAATAAACCTGTTGCTACTACCATTTTCACTAACATAAAATTGTGAATTTCGGGAATGCGTGAGGGACATACTATTCCTATATTCTTGCGGATCTCAAATATATCTATTTCCCCAAAATCTTCTCCAAATACTGTTACCTTACCCAAAGTGGGCCAAATATATCCGCTAATGATCGCTAATAGAGTCGATTTCCCAGAACCATTTGGTCCTACTATTGCACAACAATTCCCTTTATCTACGCTCCAATTTATTGAAGATAGAATCTCTTTTCCGTTTACTTTAACAGAAACATTTTTAAGAATGACTATTTTATTTTTTCTTTTCTGTTTTTTCATACATCAAATAATAACCCTTCAATTCTATTCAGCCATAGCTTTGGTTTATCATTTTAATTTTTATATGTTTGACTTCTAAAGGATGTTGTAATTTTTGTGGATTTTGCAAGATAAAAGGGAATTATTTAACGATAATTATGGAGCAGGGAGAAGCATCGAGGAGATATTGTCTTTCTTTGGCTGCAAGATCCATTCTCATCCGTGTATCTTTCCATCCTCCCATTATTATCGCATCTGCACCAATCTTTTTTACTTCTGATAGTATGGATGAATGAATCGAACCTTTTAAGAGCGATGTACTAACGGTAACATTTTTTTCTGCTCCGAGTAGTTTAATATATTCGAGCTGTCTCTGACCTGTCATTTCAATGTCTTTTTCATATTCTTTTTTCTCATCGGCAACGAATATGTGGGTTTTCAGTAGTTGGTCAAGTGTGGCTATGTCTACAACATAGGTTGCGTGGAGTTCGATACCATACTGTTTCGAGAGATTGATGGCGAACTTGCAGGCATTTATGGACTCGTTCGAACCATCAGCTACGACTAATATTTTTTTTAGTAATTTTTCTTCGTTCATTATTAAGATTGATTATGTTTTGCTGATTAATTTATTTTTTATCATTTTCATTATAAAAAATGATTCTAATTCTTTGCCTTCGAGTGTATCTTCGATATATTTTATAGTTTCTTTGTAAGAAGGGATAAAGATTTTATCGAGGGCATTTACTCGCCTTTGAGTTTTTCTAACTTCGTTTGCTAAAAGTATAACGGCATTTTCCACTTCTGCCAGTCGTGCGATTGAGTCGAGGCAGTTCAGAAAATCTTTCATCGCCTCATCAATGGTCGAACTTGTACGCACAACACTGAAACGAACCTTCATCTCGTCTGGTTCAAAGCTTACAGTCGGAATGCGAAGCCCAACGATATGTCTGACCTTTACATCTAACCTGTGTTGATAGCCAATATCAAGAGATTTTTCTTTGATTTTTCTATGACCACTTCTCAAAAGCGCTTTTTTCAGTGACTTATAAGCCTTTTCTAATCGTTTAAGCACCTCATCCTGTATCCTCTTGGCAGTTTCAACATAGCGCATTAATTCCAGAATCAATATTTTCCTTTTTTCATCTAAGTGCTCGTAACCTTCGGAGATAGTATCGAGTTCACGCCTTAGTTTTAGATGATTACTTTTTGTAGGAGCTACTTGAAGTCTTGGCATAAGAATATTTCCTGTTTTATTTTATTGGTGTTCAGTATAATATTTATCCAATTCCTCTTCAGAGATACGGTGAAGTTCGGATTTGGGTAATATCGATAGCACTTTCCAACCTAAATCGAGAGTGTCTTCTATTGTTCGGTTTTCATATTCTCCCTGCGTCAGATAACTCTGTTCGAGTTCATTACCAAACTTTAAGTATATCTTATCGAGAGTGGATAGTTCTTCTTCTCCTATAACAGTAGCAAGTGACCTTATATTTTTTACAGTTGCATAACCAGCAAAGAGCTGACTTGCAAGATGAGCATGGTCTTCTCTTGTTTTGTCTTTTCCGATACCATCTTTCATCAGTCGTGATAAAGATGGCAATCCTGCAATCGGAGGATAAACTCCGCGTTGAAACAATTCTCTTTCGAGGACAATTTGTCCTTCTGTTATGTATCCGGTCAAGTCTGGTACTGGATGTGATATGTCATCATTTGGCATTGTGAGAACAGGTATTTGTGTTATGGAACCTTCGATGCCCTGAATTCGTCCTGCTCGTTCATAAATGGATGCAAGATCACTGTATAGATACCCCGGATAACCTTTTCTGCTTGGAATTTCTCCTCTGACTGTAGCGATTTCTCGTAATGCTTCGCAGTAATTGGTCATATCAGTTAATATTACAAGGACATGCATTTTTTCCGAAAAAGCGAGGTATTCAGCCAATGTCAGAGCAGACCGCGGAGTAATAAGTCGTTCGATAGATGGATCATCAGCTAAACTTAGAAAGAAGGCGACATTTGATAGTACTCCACTATCTTCGAATGAGCGGATGAAGAATTGTGCTACATCATACTTCACTCCCATTGCGGCAAAAACGATGCTGAATTCGACATCTTCGGTGAGAAGTTTTGCCTGTCGTGTAATTTGTGCAGCTATTCTGTTATGTGGTAATCCATTACCTGAAAAGAAAGGTAACTTTTGTCCTCTAACAAGTGAATTCATTCCGTCAATTGCTGAAATGCCTGTTTGAATAAAGTCTCTCGGATATTCTCTTGCATACGGATTTATCGGTAATCCATTAACATCACGGTATTCTTTGGTAAGGGGATTTGGATTGTTATCTCTCGGTCTGCCTAAACCATCGAAAACTCGTCCTAACATATTTTTACTCACGGGTATTTTGAGTGTATCACCTTTGAAGCGAACTCTTGTTGTTGAATTGGAAAGTCCGGAAGTACCTTGAAAGACCTGAATGACAGCTCTGTTCTCACTTATTTCCAGAACACTGCCTACTCTCTCTTCTTTGTCTGGAGAATAAATTTCGACAACTTCATCTAATCCAACATCGTGGATACCATCGATGAATAGTAAGGGACCATCGATTTTCGACAAGCCTTTATATTCAAGACCACTTTCACTCATTTTCCAAATCTCCTCATCAAGTCTTCGATTTCTTTGTTAAAGTTTTCATTGAGAGTATCTATTTTATCTATTTGGTCATTAGGAGTAGTAGCTTTCATTCGCAGAATAGGAGCGATACTCGGAAGTTCTTTGATGGTAACAATCGGAATTCCTTTTTGAATCAGGGTTTCGCTTTTTTCGTATATGTTCAAGACTGTTCTTAACATTTTAACCTGTTTAAGAGGAAGTGCGAACATATCGTTTTCATCAAAGGCATTTTGTTGAAGAAAAGCATCTTTTAATATTTCGGCGACAAACAACACGAGTTTTTGCAAGTCAGGAAGGGCATCGGGACCGATTAATTTTACGATGTGTTGAAGTTTTTCTTCTCTTTGAAGAATATCCATTGCCTTACCACGAAGCTCTTTCCATTCTATATCATATTGTTTCCACCAATCTTCGATATCAGGAACATATTCACTGTAACTATTAAGCCAGCTAATAGATGGATAATGGCGAGCATTTGCCAGATCACGATCTAAAGCCCAGAAACATCTTATGAATCGTCTTGTGTGTTGAGTAACAGGTTCCGAAAAATCTCCTCCTGGTGGTGAAACAGAACCCACGATACTGACAGAACCGTCTTTCCCTGATAATGTTTTGACCATACCACCTCTTTCATAAAATTCTGCAAGTCTCGTAGGAAGATAGGCAGGGAATCCCTCTTCAGCAGGCATCTCTTCGAGCCTTCCACCTAATTCTCTCAATGCTTCTGCCCATCGGGATGTCGAATCTGCCATTACTGCCACATTGTATCCCATATCCCGATAGTATTCTGCTATTGTGACTCCTGTATAAATGCTGACTTCTCTTGCAGCAACAGGCATATTCGAAGTGTTTGCAATCATAACTGTTCGTTTTGAGAGCGATTTGCCTGAGCGTGGATCAATAAGTTGAGGGAATTCGGTGAGAACATCAGTCATTTCATTTCCTCTCTCTCCACAACCGATATATATAATTATGTCAGCATCACTCCATTTAGCAAGAGAATGTTGCGTCATTGTTTTCCCTGTTCCGAATCCGCCTGGAATCGCTGCTGTTCCACCTTTTGCTATTGGGAAAAATGTGTCGATGATTCTTTGTCCTGTCACTAGCGGGGTGTTCATCTTTAAATGAGATTCGAAAGGTCTTGGTGTCCTCACAGACCATTCCTGATACATTTTTACTTTGTGAGTGCGGTTGTTCTTATCCGAAATCACACAGATAACATCTTCTAATGTGTAATCTCCTTCCTTAACTAATTCAGTTATAGTTCCTTCGATATTAAGCGGGATGAGAATTTTATGTGTTATTAACTCGGTTTCAACCACTTCTCCTATAATTGTGCCTGCTTTTACAGAGTCTCCACGATTTATGGTTGGTTTAAAATGCCATTTTTTTTCCAAATTGAGTGGAGATACTTTTTCGCCACTTTTGATGAATGCACCACTTTTGTTTTTTATGTCTCTAAGTGGTCTCTGTATTCCGTCGTAGATATTACCAAGTAATCCTGGACCTAATTTGACTTTCAGAGGACCGCCTGTTGGGTAGACTTTGTCATTTACTTTTAGACCTGATGTGATTTCATAAACTTGAAT
>CAZYWQ010000236.1:0-5190 GCA_964651675.1 uncultured Candidatus Sumerlaeota bacterium
TATATTTTTGCCGTTCTTTTGGAGTAGCTTTCTTTGCCTTTTCACAAGCAAGATAGAAAGTGTAGTATCCACTATATAAGTAGCCCCAATTATCACAAATTCTATGATCAGAAACCTCTCCAGTAGTCGAATCAATTATATTATACCAAAGTCCATCTTTGTTCCTACCGATTTTAAGTAGTTTATCAAGCATTCTTTTCAGTGGCTTATAATATTTGTTCGCTTTAGGTGAGTTTTTATATACTTGTATGAGATACAATTCTGTCAGACCAGGGATAATTTCATTTCCATGGTCTCTTAATTGACATCTCATCTTATCCAAATTAGGCTCTGAATAACTAAAATCATACGGAGGGAGATAATTATTATCTGGAATAGCTTTGAAGAGATAAAAATCACCGATTCTTTCTGCCCAATGGAGATATTTTTCATCATTGGTTGCCCAGTATAGACGACACAATACCTGAAGCATTTCGCCATTTACTTCAGCTAAACGAGAAGGTAGTTTCCCATAATCCGTTTCCATATAAGCTTCAGAGAAAATAGCTTCTATTATCTCCACCATTCTATCAAAGTACTCTGTTCTCCCAAGTTCTTCACTTACAGCAAGAAGTCCATCTTTGCAATATTCGGATGCTCCGTATATCACACTATTTATGGGTTCTTTTACAATTTTATTGGTTTTTAAATCAATAACAAGTGGCATAGGACCACCTACTAACGCACGCTCACTTTTTAAAGTTTCCAAAAGAGTAGGATAGTGATTTTCATTCAAGTATTTTGCTGCAATTACCAAAAAAGGATAAAGATCAGCGGCTGTGTTTTTTGTACTCCATAACCTTCTATTTCCGTTTAAAAACTCAGGAAAAAGATAAGTTTTTGGATCCATTACGGTCATCCAGAAATCGAGTGTTCTTCGTACACGACTAAAAGACTCATTAGCAAAATAACTGTTTACTCTGCTTATCCCCATATAATCTTGCTGTTTCCTATAATTTTTTAGAGACTGTAAAAGTATTCTATGAATATCAATGCGATCTTTATCGATTATAAGGTGAATGTTGGGATTATTATATTTGGGTGAAGATTTAGAATTCTTTTTTTGTTCAGCAAAACATATATAAGAAGTAAAAATTAGTACGACTCCAATTATGATTGTATGAATTTTGAAGATGTGTTTAGAAAAAGCATTTGGTGAAGTAGCATTCATCACCAAGTAAGAATAATTTGCTTTGTCACGATTCTTCATTTATTGTCTCCTTTGCAATCTCTAAATTCCCATTAGCATACGAGAAATCTTGCTTACCAGAACTTGATTGACAAATTCAAGGAATTTGTATCATTAAACAGACCATTTATATTTTATTGGATTAAATAGAGATTTGAAATTGACAATGACTCTTTTAATAAGTAAGTTACTCCGTTTTTTATAATATATCCACTTCCAAGAACCTATGAAGAAACTAAGCATCATTATACCAGTATATAACGATCAGCAATCAATATTGTCAGAATATGATGATATCAAAAAAGCCTTGAGCAATGTTAATTATGATTATGATATACTATTCGTAAACGATGCTTCGGACGATAATCCAGAAGAGGTTTTCAAAGCGAATCAAATTAATTATATTTCTCATTCAGAAAATAAGGGATACGGAGCTGCAATAAAAACAGGAGTAAAGTCGACCGATTCAAAATATATATGCATTACAGACTGTGATGGAACTTATCCAGCAAAAGAAATTCCTCGTTTGATGGAATATGCCGAAGAATATCCTATGGTAGTCGGAGCAAGAGATGTAAAAATAAATCCCTGGCTACATAAAACTGCTAAACGATTCGTTCGATTTATCGTATGCAAACTTTTTAAAAGAGAAGTTACCGATATCAATTCAGGATTGCGGATTATTAGAAGAGAAGAATTTATTAAGTTGATGCCGGGTTTATGTGATAGATTTTCCTTAACATTTTCTATAACCTATGCTTTTCTCCTTCTAAAACTACCCATCAAGTATATTCCTATTCAATATAATAAAAGAGTAGGTGAATCGAAAGTAAGGCGTCTTTCTTATATAAGAGATTTTTCATTGAGTTTGATAAAAATGAAGCGTTTCTGTTCAAGGTTAGATTTATCACCAAAAGAAATATGCAGAAGCAATTCCGATATTGGTAAGGTCTAATTAAATCTCAAAAGATTCATAATATCATTTACCTATTCTTTCAATCGATACTTCATCAATTATCAATGTTCCACTTCCATTATACCATACCCGAAATTCCATTAGACTGTTATGACAGATTAAAGGTACTGAGAATCTTGTTGTGAATCTCCCCTTCTCAGAAGCTATTGGTAATTCACCCTCTTTAATTAACACTTTCCCACGATTAAGAGTAATACTCCATTTCCCAATTATTAAATCAGTTGTATCAGCAGAGGAGTATTCTAAATTAACTTCATATTCTCCCGAAGGTGATTCGATATAAGGACCATATATTAGAAATCCTGGTTCATCATCTTTTTCCTGTGCTATTCTTCGAGTACCTTTTACTTTTCCTACCTTACTATAAAGCTCTGAAGCCTTGATTACAATAGGTTCAAAATTAACCGTATCAGGAACTTCTACATTTTTAGACAAACTCCAAAGTGCTAAACCATATCCTAAATTTGTCTTTTGATAAAATCCACTAGCTCCTTTCATAAACCTATCACCGCCAAGAATAATATCTGAAGAAGGTATTTCTCCCAAACTACTATTAAATCTCTCAAACTTAGTATCCATTAGCCAATACTGTAATCCAAATAAAGTTTGTGGACAATAGGATGACATATCATAAGATATTTGTTTTAAATCCCCAAAATTCTTCAGTTTTTTGTATACACTTTTTATATTTTTTCCACTTCTATTAAGAGTTCTTTTATGATATTTGAAGTTTTTATAGATGCTAAATGAAAACACTGATATAAACATTAAGAATACAAGAAGAGGAATTTTCCTCTTAAATATACAAGCAATTAAGAAAATAAGGATAGCAATAAGTGAGACTGTTCCCACATCAAGGCCTTTTAAGATACGAATCCAATGGTATATTCCAAATGCATTGAGAAAGTTAAAAGATCCGCTTAGTACTTCACTTCCATAAACTAAAACCAAAGTGAATCCAGCAATTGATATAAGTAAAGGAATCATAATACAAAAAGAAGCATTTTTATACTGGGAATTTTTCTCTTTTACAAAAAATGTCAAACCAATACAGATGAAAAGAGGTAAAAATCCTTCATTATATCGACCGAATATTAATCTATCTACACGACCTTCAGAGTCGAGTTTTTGCATTAGTATAGATGAAGATATAAGAATGAAAATACCTGATAAAAGTAAAAATATTAGTGTAACAAACAAAGCTAATTCATCATTTCCCTTAAGACCTTTCTTCCTTATTGAAAAGATACATTGTATAATAATGATTAATCCAAGAATGAACAATCCATACGATGAGACAGATAAATACCAGAACTGACCGATTATTTCGGTTAGGAATCTTAAGATTCCTTTTGTATTTAATATACTCGCCACAATACCATTAAATATATTTAAATAATTATGTGTATTCGTATATGAATATCCTGCATCGATAATTATTCCATTAATAATGTTCGTTAGAATAAGAACAGATAAAATCGACAGTAGCCCAACAATAGTGTTTTTTATATTTTGTATCTTCAGAATAAATAGCACAATATAAAGTATGATTCCTAATAATACAACTACGGACGCACGCGGATGAATTGTATACAGGAAACTACAGGTAATACCAAAAATGAAATTCCATTTCAGATTTTTGTGCTTTAACATTTGGTATAGAAAAATTATGCAGGCAATAAAAGCTGTTATAAATAAGCATTCAACCCAGGCAAATACTGATTGTAAAAAGAAAGCTGGATAGCACGAAGTAGTAAATGCGATAACCATCGCATTTTTTGAACTCAATTTAAAAATACTGCGTAAAAAATAATACATTAGCACAAATGCAGCAGTAATTATTATTGAATTTGTCCATAATGCACATTGATAAATATGTTCAGGATTCTTAAAAAGGACAAAAGAAGGTATCAGAAATAGTGAATATCCAAAATGATAAAATGTACAAGTTAACATATCTGGCATATGGGAAATACCTGATAGGAATCTGGCATTCCCAAGATAACCAACTTCATCAGCAAAAATCACAGGTCCATACATCTTTGATGCCATATATATGTGAACAGCAAATAATACGAGACACAATATGATGATGTAAAAAATGTTTTTCTTCGACAATTGAAGTCTTTCCAAATAAGAAGGATTAGTATTTTGAACACTTATATTTCTTATTCCATTATTTAATTTGCAACTATAATTTTAGCAAAGATGAGGTTTCAGATTTTGATTGAATAATTAAAATGTTTCAGGTAGTGAATATTTCCCAACACAACCATAATACTTTTACGGAGTGTTTCGGATTATGAAAAAATCAGAGATGCATATTATTTCTCATTCACATTTTGACAGGGAGTGGCGAAGGCATTTTGAACAGTACCGAATGCAGCTTGTTGAATTGATGGACCATTTATTTGCGATTTTGTCATCCGATAAAAACTATAAGCATTTCACTCTGGATGGACAGGTCTCTTTGATTGAAGATTATCTGACTATCAGACCTGAAGTGGAACAGAAATTCAAAAGGTACGCATCTAACGGAAGAATCCAAATAGGTCCCTGGTATTCCCTTATCGATGAAAACTTGATTTGGGGAGAATCGATAATAAGAAATTTGCTTTATGGTCATTGGATTGCCTCCAGGTACGGGACCCCGATGAAGGTCGGTTATGGTATTTCCTCTTTTGGACACATCTCTCAAATACCACAAATTTTTCGCGGTTTTGAAATAGATAATTTTATTTTCTCTCGTGGAATTAGTGAATGGCAGACAAAATCGGAATTTATTTGGGAAGCTCCTGATGGCTCACAAATCCTGGCTCTGCATCTACCTGATAATTACACAAAAAGTAACTGGTTTTATGTTGTCTATCGAGAAGGGATTGGTCAGGTTTCTCCAACAATGTGGAGATATAAATGGGGCGATCCTCTCGGATTGCCTTTTCATACTACGGATTTAGATTCTATCGATGACAATTATAGAATGCTT
>CAZYWQ010000237.1:0-5178 GCA_964651675.1 uncultured Candidatus Sumerlaeota bacterium
GTCCTCGATTATTACGCTTATTTTAAAACACTATGTGGAAGTTATGCAAACAACCGAATCCTTGAATACTACTATCACTGGATGGAAGAAAATATCTTTAATTACTCTCACATATTCTTACTGACCTGCAATGTTATCAAGGTTGAAGGTGATGGTTTTAGATTCGAAGACAATGATTTAAATCCTACAATCGAAAAATTTCTGATTCAGCATTTGGATAAGTATTCTATAAAATATCACATTATTAAAAGCGAAGGATTCGAAGATAGAGTAAAAGAAGTGGTCGAAATTATTCAAAAGAATTAATTTTGCACATAATTACACAGTTAAATATGAAATTTGAAATGGATAATATCACCATCCTGAACAATATAATCTTTACCTTCGACTCGCATTATCCCTTTTTCCCGTGCAATATGCTCTGATTTATATTTCATCAAATCATCATACGATAAAACTTCTGCCTTAATAAATCCTTTTTCAAAATCAGTATGAATCTTGCCACCAGCCTTCTGAGCGGTTGTACCTTTCGGAACTGTCCAGGCTTTTGTTTCATTAGAACGAGTAGTAAAAAATGTAACCAGATTCAGCAACTCATATCCTGCCCTGATTAATTTATTGAGTCCAAGTTCATCCAATTCCATTTCCTTGACAAACTCTTTTCTTTCTTCATCATCTTCAATCTCACCAATCTCTGCCTGCACTTTTCCAGCTATCTCAATAACTTTCGCACCTTCTTTCAGAGCATAGTTCATAAGCTTTTCAAGATTCTCTTTATCATCCTCTCTATCCAAATCAGTGACATTTGCCACATACAAAACAGGTTTTGCAGTCATTAAGTTCATCTCTTTTATCATTTCAGAATAATGTTCATTATCAATAAGGTCTCTTCCTGGAATCCCCTTTCCAATAGATTCTCCAATCTTCTCGACATTCTCAAGTTCTTGTTTAATCTTTCTATCGCCAGACTTAGCCTGACTATGAAACTTATGAATTCTATTTCCAACCGTTTCATAATCAGCCAATAACAACTCTGTATTCACAATTTCCACATCTCTTATCGGATCGATTTCCTTATCGATATGCGAAACATTTTCATCCTTGAACAATCTAACAATATGAACGATAGCATCCACTTCTCGTATATTTGCCAGAAACTGATTGCCCAAACCTTCACCTTTACTTGAACCTTTTATCAGCCCTGCAATATCCACAAATTGAATAGTAGTCGGAACTATTCTTTCAGGCTTAATTATCTCCGCTATTTTATAAAGCCTTTCATCAGGAACCTGAATCACACCAACATTTGGCTCAATCGTACAAAACGGATAACTTGCAACTTCAGCATGTTTATGACCCATCGCTAAAGCATTAAATAAAGTCGATTTCCCAACATTAGGTAATCCAACTATCCCACATTTAAATCCCATATTTACCCATCTCTCTTTTTAAATTATCCAAGAAAAGGAAGAGGATCTTTTTTTCTATAAGCCACCGCTTGACAAGTTGCTAATAAATCGCCATTTTCTGTCTTTACCTGTATCAGGTAGGTTCCTATACGATTCGATTTATGAATCTCTTTCGCTTCAGCTCTCAAAACTGCATTCAGAGGAGGTGTATTATGATATGTTATAGTCATACTTAAAGCAACTGCGATAGTTCCGTATGAATTCACAGCAATCTGAAAGGCTTCATCAATCAGTGAAAATACTGCACCACCATGCATCATCTTAAACAAATTGCACATATTATCTTTGAATTGCATTTCAACAAGAGAGTATCCCTCAGATATCTCCAACAATTTTAAACCAAGCAATTTAGCAAATGATTCTTCTTCAACATTTTTTCGAATTGCCTCAAATATTTCTTCAGACATATCTTCCTCCTTTTAAAAGATACAATCGATAGGACAGAATTATAACTTAGATAATACTTCCTTAGTAACTTTTGGTATATCATCAAAATTATCTACAATATGAGTACCCACTTCTTTTAATCGTTTGACTTTTCCTTCCCAGGTTCCACGATTTCCTTCAATTATTGCACCAGCGTGAGAAAATCGTGTTCCACTTTTTGCTGCTTTACCACCGATATAAGCAACAAGTGGTTTTGAAAATTCACCTCTTTCAATAATATCTGCCACCTGTTCCTCTTGAGAACCACCGATTTCACCAAACATCACGACTAATTTTGTAGCATCATCTTTTTCAAACAGCTTAATAACCTCCGGAAGAGGTAATCCAACAACCGAATCTCCACCAACATGAATTATCGTTGTCTGACCAATTCCTTCCCGATTCAGATAATAAGCAATCGAAGAAGTAATACCGCCACTTCTCGACATTACACCAACAGGACCCGGCTTAAACCATTTTTTCGCCGATTCACTCCTACCACCAATCATACCTAAAACAGCTTTTCCAGGACTCAATACTCCAAGCGTATTAGGTCCTACAAACTTCGCATTATTCTGTTTCGCTAACTCTGATACTTCAAGCACATCATAGACTGGTACTCTATCTGGAATTATGACAAGAAGTTTAATACCAGCCTCAATCGCTTCAATAGCAGCACCCTTAACCAAAGGTGCTGGAACAAATATTACGCTTATATCTATCTGTCTAACATTCTCAATTGCTTCTTCTATGGAATCAAAAACAGGAATTCCTTCGACTTCCATTCCTCCTTTTCCAGGTGTACATCCTGCTACCACTTTGGTCCCATAGCCCATCATCAATTTTGTCCTCGCCTTTCCCTCTCTACCTGTAATTCCCTGCACAATTACCCTTTTATTTTCATCAATAAGAATGGACATCTCCTGTTACTCCTTTAAATTCTAATATATACAGCACAATTCAGAAATATTCCTAATAAGTTTTTTATTTATTCTTCGTCATCAAATATTCATCCAAGCCAGGTATCGGAAGAATAATTGTAGCTCCTTTATTCCCTCGAAATTCACATTCTAACTCACAAGCCAGACATTCTGTGCATTTTCCTTTCTCTGCATCTTCTCGTGATATATTTAAAACTGGTTTTCCATCTTCAAGTTTGAGTATCTTCGGAATACAACTTTCTACACAAATTTTCGTTTTACAATTAACACATCTATAATGGTCGAAGATTACTTCACCACCTGTAACGGTTTTAAACGAATATGGTTCTTTTGGTTTTTCTTTCTTTGGAAGAGGTGGAACATCTTTCTTTTTTCCTGATTTAACAAGCTCATCGAATCTTTCAGCACAATAATGCACAGATGTATCCTTGCCATAACACTCTGCATAAGCTGGCAAATCCTTTGTCCCTTCATTCATTATTTCAATCGCTTTCTCTTCCTGATTTCCACCAAGTCTGATTACAACAGGAATAGATATTTGATGTTCTCTGAACGCCTTTACCAGACCTCTTGCGGAATGAAATTGTTCCTGACTTGCCACACCTGAACCAGAGCCAAAATAACCATCAACGGGACCTTGTGCTAAAATGATTTTTGCTGCACGATAGACTTTTGAAGCTGGTGGATTCCCACTGGTGTCACAAAAATTTGCGATTTTGTATCCTTTCTTTAATACAGCATCCATCGACATCATCGAACCTCCTCCTCCTGCTCCATGAAAGGCTATATATCCTTCTCCACTTTTATATCCCTGTTCAAGTTGGATAAAATAAAATGTCCCACGATAATCCCCTTCTTCAACTCTATATGCAATGACATCAAGAGGAGTTGGTGGTCTATCAAACTCTCTCGCTATCTCTATTCCTAAGTCCTTATGTTTATAAACGGCATAATCATCTATTGTAATCCGACAGTCAGCAGCTACGACTTTTCCATTTTTATCTAAAATCAGCGGATTAATCTCAGCCGCTCTCGCATCATATTTCCTTGCCACTTTATACAGTGTTGCGACTGCGCTTCCAATCAGCATCTGAGGCTTTCCATTTATACCAACTTTCCGAATCATATTCCTAACTTGATGCTCTCTGATTCCTTCAAGAATATTTATTTCTCTTTTAATCACTGCTTCGGGATGTTCTTTGGCAATCTCCTCTATTCCCGTACCACCAACGGAACTAAATATTAGAACAGGACATTTTTTTGCATCGTCAATTATCACGCCTGCATAAAATTCCTTCTCGATATCAAGTTTCTCTTCTACAAGCACATACTCAACTTTTTGATTTTTAATCACCTTACTTAAGATATCCTTTGCGACCTTGTACACTTCATTAGGATTATCAGCAAATTGTATCAATCCAAGTGATGCACGACTTGTTACAAATAGCTGTCCTTTTATCACACAGGATTTACCAATTTTTTCTGCTATCTCTTTAGCCTCTTCAGGACTTGATGCCACGCCTCCAGAAGGCACAGTGATCTTATTTTCTTTTAATAACTTTTTACCTTGAAACTCATATAATCTCGCCAATTTTATTACCTTTTTGTTATTTGATTTTGATTAATTGATACTAAATAACACCGCAATTCTGTCAAGTTTTAAACATTATTAATTATTTACAAATTAAAATATGCTTTATATCTTGCACCATATCATTTTATTTTTTATATTCTTATTTTAATTTACATATTGAAATATGTTACATTTTACTATTATAAGCAATTACAAAATTATAATTTTGGGAAATGAAATATGAAAACATTTATTAAAAAGCATATTCTTCTTTTTATTATCCTACTCATAATCATCAACAATATATATGCTAAATATAAAATAGAGGAATCCTCAGGTTCGCAAATAGTCTTTGAATGCTGGTGGGATGAATCCGAAATCTTAGACACAAATAATTTAAGCGATGAATTCATTTTGGCAATCCCACCAAATTCCGATTTTGTCCAGAAAGTAATAGATTATGAAATCATTCAGATTAAGGATGATTATATCTTAGAAAAAACTATTTCTCCAAAAGATGAAGAACTAATAAATAAACTAAGCCTGAACCCTAATATTCAAACAGCAGTAGATATTCAGGAATTAGGATATGCACGATATAATAAACTGATAAAAGTCATTGCTGATGACAGGATTAAATCAAAAACAAGTCCAAACTTACTCTATTTCAAAAAATTGAAGGGAGTAATCGAATTTAATCCAACCTATTCAAGCAATATTTCTCAAGATCAATATAATAAAAACTTCAAGTCTGATTATAACCAAATCT
>CAZYWQ010000238.1:0-5153 GCA_964651675.1 uncultured Candidatus Sumerlaeota bacterium
CCGGTGATTCCCAGATAAATTCGGAATTTGGTGTATCATTTTCCATAACACCACGATAAAAAAGTACAGTGTCAATTCCAAAACTTTGATAAATTTGAGGTAATTGAGAAATTTGTCCGAATCCAAAAGGTGTATAACCAACCTTCATAATTTTTCCGAATTTTTTAGCAATTTTATGACCCATCAGAAGATTTCGCACAACTGATTCGCCAGTGATGCAATTGCAATCAGGTGCTGTATACCAGGGACCAATGAAAAGTCTGTTGTTCTTAACAGCTTCCTTAATTTTTTCTTCATTCTCCGGTCTTATCTCGAGATAATCTTCGAGTGGAATAGTCTGAGAATCGAGAAGAAATTTGTAGTCAGGAACCTTATTAAATATTTTTAATAGAGCATCCAAAAAATCTACCGTGAGTCTTCTTGTCTGTTGATAATCCATACCCCATTCTCTATCGAGGTGTGAGTTTGGAATGAAATGCCCTTGCAGAATGATTTTCTTTTTATTTTTTTTCATTTGGTTGACCTTTTATTTAATAATCATTTGAGGTGACAGGATAGTTTAGAACCCGAGTATATCGGCTTTGGACCAGTAAAAATCGAGATTTTTGGTTTTCTTATCTTCTATCAAAATTTCAAGACTTTTTGTCTTGTCTTGTAAAGAGAACTGACAAGTTACTTTATAATCACCCTTAGCAAGATCATTGAATGAATATTTACCATCACTATCAGTTGTTTTCTGAATGGACTTTTGTGGATCGGAAATGGGAACGATTGTAATTATTGCATTGGGATCAGGAATTGTTCCTGTTCGGTTATCTTTGAAAACTCTTACAACACCTTCGAGATTACCAACCTTGGGTCTGAGTCTCTCAGCTTCCTCTTTTGCTTTTTCTTCAGCAATTTTTTCTTTTCGGATTTTTTCTTCAACCCAGTATTTATCAGCTACTGCCTTTTTCTTCAGTTCCAAAGCTATATTGGAGACATAAGAATCCTTATATTTTTTTATAACACCATCAAAAAATACAATAGCTTTATCAAACTCTTCGTTTTCTAACAATATTCTGCCTTCGGACAATATTTCATCTGCCTTTTTCCGTTCTGAAGCAATATTGATTACATTTTGTACTTCCGATGATAACCAATTGTCGTTAATTTTATCATTCAGTATGCTATTGCATAAATCAATAGCTTCGTTATATTTGAACTCTTCAATTTTAATGCGAGCCATACTGATTTTATAAAGTGCATTCGCATAAGGTTCGATAGTCGAGTTAGGATATTTTTTTTGGATATATTGAATTCCTAACCTAACATCCTCATAGTTTCCTTTTTCATATAGTAAAATAAGTTTATCATAATCCTTTTGAATTTCTTCTTCCTGTTTGATTAGTTTAAGGAAATCCTTCGCAGCCTTGTAATCAGGATAAAAAGAAAGTATTTTTTCTATAATGTTTTTTGAAGCCTTGAAATTACGACTATTGTAGTAATCAGTTGCTAAAGTGAAATCTTTCGCAAATGAAGCTTCTAATTCGCTTTGGGCTTTTTTATTATCGGGATCTACTTCAAGAGAGTTTTTAAAAGCAAGTCTTGATAAGTTTGTATAATTATTTCTTTTTGCCAATATTCCAGCAAGATAATAGTTATCAGTCGCTTCTTTAATATCGAGATCGGTAATTGTATTTAATAATTTCTCATCTGGAAATATAAGAATTTGCGAGATAAGGACTTTTAATGCAAGTTCGTCCTTTTTTTCTGATACATATTTGCTAATGAGTAAATTGGCGAGATATTCTAAATCTTTAGAAGATGATTTTAAATATTTTTCTTTGTCTAAATCTACTGCTTTGAGATAATGCTTAAATGCTAATTCATTTTTCCCTTCATCTTTATAACATTGAGCGATAAGATAATTAGCTTCAGCATTATCTGGAGCCATTTTGACAGCTTTGGTAAGATAAGTTAATGCGCCCTTTTTATTCAATTTATCAATATTTGACTTTGCCTCGTTTATTAAATCGTCCACATCATCTTTCTTTTCTACTACAGGAGTTGGTGAAGGTGTGGGCTCTGGGAAAGAAAATTCTTTCTCGATAATTTTCTTTATTTGGTCTTTGTTAATTCTGAGTTGAACTTTTTCTGCCGTTATAAAATCAACATAATTTTTTGCATCTTCTTTTATAACACCTTGAATCTCATCACCATTTTTTAAGACGATAATATCCGCTTGTATCACATAATTGAAAACGATTAGTAATGATATTATTAAAAATATTTTCTTAGTTTTAGTCAGCATAATTGAAAATGTTATAAATGGACAGAACGGTGTTCTGTCCCTAAAAAATAATTAGATATTATTTACATATTAATTCTTTTATTAATAGTTGATCCACCTACTCTTAAAAGGTCGCCTGGACTAACTGTGCCATTAGTTGCATCATAAAGTAAATCAACTCTATCAGGACGAACCTCAAGAAATTCAGAGTAATTATCTTTGCTATCAGGACCATAACTTTTTATTCCCCAAGCTTGATGTTTGTCATCTGGCATACCAACACACTCTGCCCAATCCTCATAATTGTAATATTCGAAAGTTTTATCATCAATTCCCGTTCTAAAAACATCTCTCATATTCACATTTTCTATATAACTAATAGGAGTAGTAATTTGAATGATTTCAGAAAGTTGAAAACAAAATTCATTTTTAATCTTGTTTGGAGGATAAGTATTTCTATCCACAGCATAAGCTTCAACGGCACCGGCAATAACTCTGTGGTCGTTTCTGACGCGTGCAATTTTTGCCCTTGTTTGAGCTTGTAGAAGGTTCGGCACAGCTATTGTAGCAAGAATGGAAATGATAGCTACTACAACCAATAATTCTATTAGTGTGAATCCTATGTTAGTCCTTTTTAACATATTTACATCTCTAAATTCATCGTTTGTATTTTAGATGCTATAATCTGTTGAAATGTTGACTAATGTTGATATTATTAATATACTACAATAATGAGAAAATGTCTAAATTTTCTAACTATAATTGTTTCAAGACAGAAATATTTTGAAACATAAATCTTGAAATAGCATTAATTTTGTAATTAAATCTTTTGCCAAAGTAAAGACTTATTTGTTGAAAAATAATCTTCGGTGAAGGATTTTTGAAGGATGAAAGTGAAAGAATTAGCTGGATATAAAGCTACTGAATTTGTAAAAGATGGAATGATTTTGGGTCTTGGTTCTGGTAGTACGGTTTATTACACATTTCTCAAATTAGGGGAATTGATCAAGAATGGACTGAAAATAAAAGGGATTCCAACTTCAATTAAAACAGAAGAGATTGCTAAAAAAGTTGGAATACCTTTGACCACATTTGAAGAATCACCACATATCGATTTGACTATTGATGGTGCAGATGAAGTAGATGTAAATCTGAATTTAATTAAGGGTGGGGGAGGAGCATTGCTAAGAGAAAAAATCGTAGCAAAGGCATCAAAGAAGTATATCGTCGTAATAGATTCTTCAAAAACTGTTGAGGAACTTGGCAAAAAGTTCCCACTTCCAGTAGAAGTTTTTCCATTTGGATGGCAGATGACGAAATTGAATTTAGAAAATCTGGGTCTTAAAATTGAAATCAAAAAGATAGAGAATAAATTTTTTGTAACTGATAATGGGAATTACATATTTCATTGTACTCTTTGTAGGAATCAAAATGAACAGGAAAGTCAAATAGATAAGGATGCTTATTTAGCCAAACTTAAAGAGCTTGAATGGAAAATAAATAATATTCCCGGAGTTATCGAAAATGGATTGTTTCTTGATATAGCAGATACGGTAATTGTTGGAGATAAAACAGGATGTCGAATAATAGAGAAAAAAGGGGAGAAGTAAAAAAGATACATTAATTATTATTTGGTGCCAGTTGTAATAGCTGAGGATGATTGATAACTGCTAAGAAAAGCCTGAAGATGGAATCTAAGTTCTTTTGCGCTCTGGTATCGTTTCTCAGGATCCTTTTCGAGACATTTCATTATGATATTATCAAGCTCATCCGGAACATCGCTAAGGATTAATTTTGGTCGAGTCGGAATAATATTCACCTGTTGAAAAGCAATATCGCCAGAAATAAATGGTGGAGAACCGATAAGGACTTCATATATAATAATTCCCACAGAATAAATATCCGAGCGTGCATCAACGCTTGTTCCCAACACCTGTTCAGGAGACATATATCTTGGTGTCCCAATAAGCGCTCCTGTAGGTGTAAATGTTGCCTCGTCAACATGTACTATTCCAAAATCTGTTATTTTGATAATCGATTCCGAATTAATCATTATGTTATCTGGTTTTATATCTCTATGGATGATACCTTGTGAATGAGTAGCTTCAAGAGCTTCGCAAAGTTGAATACAATAATTTATGCATAAAGCGATTTCTTTAACTACAAGATCTTTACTATCGGAAAATTTCTTCTCTATAATTTCTCTTAGACTCGGACCATCCACATATTCCATTGTGATATAACAGTGACCACCTTTGCTGCTAATATTATAGTCAATAATATTAACGATATTTTTATGATTTAATTGTGATGCAATGCGCGCTTCACGAAAAAATCTCTCAATAGCTCTACCACTATGTGTCAATCCTTCTCTTAATATTTTCATAGCAACTTCTTGATTTATTTCACGGTCAAAGACTTTGTGAACAACTCCCATTCCTCCACTACCGATTTTCTCAATGTATTTATAACGACCGATCGCATGGTCACCAATCAGAGAATTCATCTTCTGGTCAACAGGAGGATTGAATGTTCCCACAGGAATTTCTCTGTGATAATTACTCAGTTTTTCGGAAACATTTTTAAAGTCACTATTATTCTTATAGATCAAATTTAGAGATTCGTAAGCAGGTGTGTTAAGTCCCTTCTCATCGAAAACTTCGGATAAATGATAAAGGTGTTCATTCAATTCATTATTTAAGTGGACAGATTTAAAAGTATTCAAAATCTCATCATATCTCTCTTGTTGCAAATAACAATTGGAAACCTCGATTAATGCTTCGTTCTTATAACTGACATCCTCGAGTAGTGAATTGAAATTTGCTAAGGCAAGATCATAATTGCCCATAAGAAGATGAAGTCTACCAAGATTCATTCTTAT
>CAZYWQ010000239.1:0-5152 GCA_964651675.1 uncultured Candidatus Sumerlaeota bacterium
CATATATATCAGCTAATTTATCGGCATCTGTCTGAGTCTGCATACAAAACGCATCAATACAATCCAACATACCTTTGGAAAATGACCTAAATCTTTTGTATCTTTCATAAGATTTATCGCTTAATTTGCCATTAACCAGGAAAATCCGAACATCGAGTCTATTTGCCATCTTCAAAAAATTGGGCCAAAGTTCTGTCTCCATCATAATAAATATCTGCGGATTAAATTGATTGAGGAATTTATTTACTATTACTTTGTGATCAAAGGGATAATAAATCACCTCTGAGGCTTGCTTAATAACTTTCTTAGCCATCTCATTGCCTGTTTCAGTCGTAGTAGAAGTCAAAAATTTCGCATTAGATATTTTTTTCTCCAACAAATCATATAAAGGTTTTGATGCTACCACTTCACCGACCGAAACTGAATGTATCCAGATATTCAACTTGTCACTTTCATCAAAATGGATTTTGTCAATTCCTTTGCCAAACATCCTGAGAAAGCTTTTTTTGTATTTACCTTTCACAACCATATTATATAAAAAATATGGAAGGACAAGCGGAGTGGCTAATGTTAGAATTATGTTATAAAGTGATAACATACAAAAAAATCCTGATATTTTAAGATAAAAAGTATTTATTAAATGGATTAAACAAAAACAGGATGAATATAATGAAGTGAAAAATATTTAGTCAACTTGAAATGTAGCGGTGCGATTTATTACACTAAGTTCGTAGTACCTGCTTTAGCAGGTATAATATTCCCACTAAAGTGGGTACTACAAACAGATAAGTGCGATTATTGCAATTGGTAAACAAGAAATTATTTGCTTTCCATAAAAGCCTCAGTAAAAAGTGCAATCTTAAGATTATGTTTAGCTAAATGATTATTAGGATTGGTTTGAAGACATTTTTTATATGTTTCAATAGCTTTTTGAATCAAGCCCATTTCGTGGTACTTCACAGCTAAATTATACAATGCCACATCATTATTCGGATTATTATTCGCAATATTAATATAATCCTGCAAAGTTATTCCTCTCTCACTTCGAACTTTTGGTGAAACAGGTGCATCAACAACCAACGGATTGCGTAATTTCCGAACCAGATATTCCTTTGCCTTATTAATTCTCTCAAATTCCAAATGTGCCAATTTTTGTAATTTCTCACCTAAATGAACTACTTTATCAGGATGATACTCTTTAGCTTTCATCTTATATGCCTTAACCACATCTTCTAATGAAGCCGAAGTCTTTAAATCTAAAATATTGTAAGCATCTTCTTCTTTAAAAGTTTGTACCAGAGTTTCGTCAGTCACAAACTCCCCTTTCGGTACTTTCTTAGAAATTATAGCTGTATTAACACCCTTCATCATTTTAAGCATAGATTCTGGAATATTAACTCCAGTTAAATCAGCTTCATCAACATTTGCATTCTTGAGATCAGCTCCTTCTACAACAGCATACTTCATATTCGCTCCTCTTAGATTTACCTCTACCATAATAGCATCGATAAATTTTGAGCCGACAAGATATGCTCCACACAACTTTGCTCCTGTTAAATCAGCTCGCTCAAAACTCGTATCAACCAAATTTGCACCTTCCATATTTGCACCAGCTAATGAAGCATCATCCAAAAATGCATTCGATAAATTTATTCTTTTCATATTTGCATAGTTTAAGTTTGCACCTGTTAAATCAACTCCTACCAAATCGCAGTCAAAAAAATTCGCGCCAGAAAAATTGACCTTCGATAAATTCATATTGTTGATTTTTTTATTCGATAAATCAACCTGCGTTAAATCCACCTGATCCACACTAGACTTTAATTTCATCCACTCTTGATAATCTTTTTTCCCTACGATGACATCATAAAATATTTTGTAGTGGTCTTTGTTCGCCATATTATTTCTCTAAGATAAGTTAGCAGCACTAATTAATAAATATTTTTTATCGATTCTTTTCAGTATCTGATATTTTTTCAAATTTAAGTATAGGATTTTTATCCTCTTCTGTCTTCTTGGGTAAAAGATATGGGATTCCTGTTTCATTATTATAATGTATCACAACATCTATTCCATAAACATCTTTAATTACATCGGATTTGATAATATCAACTGCCTGTCCACTTCCATATATTCTGCCATCTCTCATCAGTACTAATTTTGAACAATATAAGGCTGCAAAATTGATGTTATGAGTTACTATTATTATCGATATTTTTTGCGTTTTGTTTAGCTTTCTTAATATAGAATAGACTTCAATTTCATGCTTAATATCAAGGGCAGAAGTGGGTTCATCGAGAAGAAGTGTTTCAGGTTCCTGCGCCAATGCCCTCGCAATAATTGCCCTTTTCTTTTCACCACCACTCAAATCTGTATATAACCTATCAGCCAGACTTTCCATATCGGTAATTTTAAGACACTGAGTCACTATCTGAATATCCTTTTTACTTTCAAAACCGAAAATCCCCATATATGGGTATCTACCCATCATAACAATCTCTGAAACAGCAAATGGGAAATTGATAAAAGCTTCTTGTGGGATGAATCCAATCTCCTTAGAGAGTTGCCTCTGTTCAACCTCTTCTAATTTTTGTCCCTTATAAATAATTTCTCCTCTATTGAACTTCAATATCTTATTCATTAATTTTAACAAGGTGGTTTTACCAGAACCATTCGGTCCAATTATCCCAATAAATTCCCCTTTTTCAATTTCGAGTGATACACTCTTAATAACATCCGAATCTCTATATGCAAAACTGACATTATTTAATTGATAAAGTTTTTCCATCACTTATACACAATCTATTATTATAAAAACAGAAAACAATTAATTCACTAATCCTTCATCGACAAGCTCATTATAAATTGCCTTTGCTATGATTTCATTGCCAAAAGCTGTAGGATGTATCGTATCGACTAAAATCTCGTCATATTTATGTTCACGAAAAGCAGTTATAGTATCAACAAGAGGAATATGATTCTCTTCAGCGATCTTTCTCATAGCCTCATAGTAAGGTTTATAATAAGGTTCACTCGTATAAAGACTATCATAAAGCATTTCGTATATAAAAACAAGTTTGAAATTGTATTCTTTTGATAATTTCACATATTGTCGAAGATTTTCTTCAAATTCATCAACAGGTATTTGTATCTTATACTTATAATTACCCATTATTTCAAAAATACTCTTTATCTCCTTAACAATTCCTGTGAACAGTCTGCAATTTAATAAATACTCCTGAACAGGACTATAATTTTCGACACTTTTCTGAATATATTTCCAGACATTAGATTGTGTATCAGGTAACCACCAGGCTGATATTCCATCATTTCCACCAAACATTACCGTTATAATATCAGGCTTTAAAATTAATAAATCTCTTTTCAACTGTAAAAGTCCTTCAAGCGATGTATATGCCTCTTTCCCAGCATTTATCACTTCATATTTGATTTCGTTCTTATCATTATTCAATAAACTCCCAAGAATCTGCGGATACTTCTCTTCATTTTTACCTACACCAACACCTAATGTGGCAGATCCTCCCTGACAGATAATCCTTACCGTCTCATCCGATTTAAATCTTGAAAACTTTTCCTTACAATAAATATATGACCTTGTATACGAATTCCACATCTCATCAGCTTTAATAGGACCGAAAATAAATTGGTCACGCATATATCCTCCCTGCCAGCCTCCTCTCCAGAATCGGTCAAATTCTGAATTCTCTATGCTCTTCTCACCTGCTATAAATCCAAAGACTAAAAACAAAATCGTTAATAGATTAAAACTCAATGGTTGCCTAACATTCACTATAATATAAAGATACTTCATAAACAATGAAATCAAAATTCCGATGTAGATCCAACCTTTGTAGTACTCACTCTGATAAAAAATAAAAATCGCAAATATCAGAGGTAACAAGGTGCAAAAATCATAATAGAATACTTTCCTGGCATTTATCCTCAAAGAAATAGATATAATAAACGAATAAATTAACGATGTTATAATTATAAAAATTGCTATAAATAAAAATCGAAAATCGAAAATAATCTTTCTTAACGGATTAATTGAAGTAACATCGGTAGCTAATACCTGAATATCAAAATGACGAACCTTCAACTGGTCTGACATCGGGATTAGACCTGATTGTCCCGAAACATAGTCACAATCCTTATATTTATCAACAATCTTATCATCGAGATATGCAGTAAATCGATTATTGATTACAACTATTGATAATTTATACCATCGATTAAGTTCGATATTTGCAGAGTGTGGTAATTTTTTGTATCCTTCACTTTTGATAAAACCAATTTCAGTCTTATCAGAGGTCGTATCTAATCTAAACGCATACCAATACGGCATATAATTTTCTATAGGTATCACGAACTTTCTGAAAAAAATCTCGAATTTTTCCCCTTTTTCAACAAAAATATCTAAATTAATTTTAAAGTTTCTTAAATTCCTTTGATTAGAAAATATGGTATCACCAACATTCAAAATCTGCTCATTTTTTATAAAAATTTCATCCTTATCATCATAAGATCGTTGAGGTTTTTGCGAGACTACTAATGCTCCCAACAATAGGAAAATAACTGGTAAAGCAAAGATGATTAATTGCACTTTTTTATCATAGAACAAATCTTTGATTGTAGATTTCCTCTCATTAGCTTCATAAAAAATAAGCAATTTCCGATTCGCAACAATAAATCCAATTTTCAATAGCAAGACCACTATAGCTGGATAGATAATGAGCCTGTAAAAACTGATTGTCTGATAATTCACCTTTATAAGAAACAACTTACTCAAAGGCATAAGAAAGGCGATTGCAAACGGTAGATAGGTAAATAAATCAAAAAATAAAATTGTCACCAGATTTTTTTTCATTATCACAGACAAAAAATAAGAATAGCCAATCCAGATAAGAAGGAAAAGAATCGTGGATATAAAAAGTGCTCGAATTATATACTGAAGGTTCAAGCGTGGATTCTTGAAATCCTCAACAAAACTAAAAGGTTCATTATTTTTAACAGCTTCGATTTCAATTCTATCAATATAAATAATAGGTTGATCTCCCGTTGTAAATCCAAAATAACCATCTTTATATTCTTTATCTTTATACTGACATACTTTCTTGCCATCAACATAAGC
>CAZYWQ010000240.1:0-5148 GCA_964651675.1 uncultured Candidatus Sumerlaeota bacterium
CAACTATTAACTGGGAACATTTAGTAGATAACATTGTTGATGAATATAATAAACCTGTCAAAGGAACATTTGTTAGGTTTTATTCCAACAATTGGCCACTTGTTTATCCCCAAAAGGATTTCATTCAGACCAATTCCTTTGGAGAATGTTCATTTCGTTTACCTCGTGGTGAGTGGATTATTGTGGCAGGAGGTGGCGAGCCTTATAGAAATAAAATGGTAGGTAAGGGTCTATTTTTAATTACTGCAATATCACTTGAGGAAGATAGAGTAGTATCTCTTAAGCCAACCCAGAAATTGACTGTGAGTTTCTATGATTTGAATAATTCAATATCTGATCTCGATAGAATATATGGTGGACCCTCAATGATGGTTCCTAATTGCCTTATGCCCGAAATTGGAAAAACTAAAAATGGTAGATGTGTCATATATACTAATGCTCGGGTAGATTTGGCACTTTTTCTTGTACGCTGTCCCAAACCTGCACTTGAAGGATACTTCCTATTTCTGAATAATTTATCTCCATCACAAAACATTGAAGTTTATGCATCAGCATTGAAGTTAAATCATATATGTTTTGATGGGCGGGATCCAGACAATTTCCCGGGTCCTATCGAATGGAAACTTTGCTTTCCCTATCAGGACCTTGGACGACGATGGGGACATACTCCGTTTGTAGTAAAAGGTAAAGCTAATGTTTATCTAACTCCTGATTTTGTTAATTGGTTATTCTATATAAAATTTTCAAAAACTGTGGATTGGACATATGGTTTTCCCTATCAAGGATTGGATTTTTCTTCAAGGTCATCTGTTAAAATAACTGCTGGAGGACCATTATCCTGTGAATTTCGTGTTCTTCACCTGAAAAACTGTACACAATTCTGGCTCGGTCCTGTTAGAGATGCCTATAATAATATTTTACAATTTTACAAACCTGAATCCCGCATTCTAAAAATTCCTATAACAATTTGGGATAAACCCGGTGGACAAGTGCTTTATTCTTCTACCTTTGATATTACAGTAGACCATTGCGGATTCAGATTGGAAAAGACTTTTCCTTCTTCTTCAGTTTTTAGGCTTGAATGGGACCTTGGTCCTTATGGCAAAACACATATTATTGAAGGCTCTTTATACGATAAAAAATATGCTTATGAATATGACCATTTATCGACCGATCATTATGAAGTTTATGCACCAAAGGATTTTCAGCAAAAGACAATTGCACTTACTCAACGATTAGAGGATGCTTATTCTATTATGACAGAAACAATAGGTAAAACTCCACCGCTAACAGAAGAGAAAAATTTTTTTATTCATCCTGTAGGTCTTTGGGCAGGTGCAAGAGGTCAAGAAATGTTCTTACATGGTTTTATTTGGTGGAGTCCTAAGGACCCTGCAACATTAACGTGGGAAGGAGCAGCATTTCATGAAATCGGTCATCGTTTAGAATCAGAACTTTTTAATAGCAATACACCTCCTTTTCCATTAAGCGATTTTAGAAATGAAGCTGTTGCATCTCTTCTTTCACAAACTGCTATGGAAGGTATTCATGGGGAAAAGTTTGCGCGTATTTATCGTATTGATGAAGGACAACGTTTTTTTGATTATTTGAGAAATCCTTCTAATGCTCCTTATGAAAAGAAACATAATATCTTTTTTGTAATTGAGACATATTTACCTAAACGGTATGATGTTAATATTAATAAACGGTTTTTCAAGAACTGGCTAAAAGCTTGCACTATTCTTCGACCTTTAGGTTATAATGAAGAAGAGACATATACAGCATTGTATTCTGTTCTTGCGAGAGAAAATTTAAGTTGGATATTTAATCTATGCGATTTTAATGTGACTGAGGATCGCATCTCAAAGGCGATGATGAAAATTGAATCCTTGCAATAGGAAATTAAATGTTTTATTCAGATCTGTTATTAAAATAAAATCTTTTGATATATGTATTTGTGAGTTCTTCGGAAATTTAGAATAAGGAGTTATTATGGAGGATTATAAGTTTGATGTGATTGTGGCAGGACATATTTGCTTCGATGTTATTCCGAAATTTGAGGGAGAATTTAAGGATTTTTTTAAGGTCTTTGCTCCTGGTAAATTGATTGTTTGCGGAGATGCAGCTACATCTACCGGTGGTCCTGTCTCGAATACTGGCATTGCTCTTTTGAAGTTGGGTACGAAAACTGGATTTATGGGTAAGATAGGAAATGATTTTTTTGGAAAGGCAATTATCGATAAATTGAAAGTAATCAATGTTGAGAAAAGTATGACTGTTGTAGAAGGTGCAACAACTTCTTATACACTTGCGATTGCACCTCCTAAAATTGATAGAATCTTCATTCATCATCCGGGTGCGAATAATACTTTTGGAGTATCGGATGTTAATTTTGATATTGTTGAGACAACAAAAATTTTTCATCTTGGTTATCCTCCGCTTATGCAAAAGTTATATGATGATGATGGGAAAGAATTGACAGAAATATTCAAGAAGGCAAAGGAAATTGGAGTGACTACATCTCTTGATATGGCATTACCTGATCCGACAGCACCATCCGGTCGAGTGAATTGGAACAAGATTTTAGAAAACACTTTACCTTATGTTGATATATTTTTACCGAGTGCAGAAGAAATGCTTTTTATGCTGGATAAAAATAAATTTTTTGCCAAGAAGGAAAAAGCAGGTGAGCACGATATGTTGGATTTGTTCGATGCAGAAGAAGTAACTTGGATAGCTGAAAAGTTGTTGGAATATGGCTCAAAGATTGTGGTTATAAAATGTGGTTATAAAGGAATATATGTTGGGACTGCTAATAAAAGTGCATTTGATGATTTCGGTCCTGCCAAACCATCCAATCTGGAGAAGTGGTCGGATAGAGAATTATGGGAACCTTCATTTTATGTGGAAAAGGTTGCAAGTGCCACAGGTTCAGGAGATTCAGCTATAGCAGGATTTTTATCAGCGTTTGTCAGAGAACTATCGATTGAAGATTGTATAAGATATGGTTGTATGGTGGGTGCTCATAATGTTGCGACATACGATGCAGTAAGTGGGATTAAATCCTGGGAAGAAACAACAGATGATATTAGTAGTGGATGGAGGAAGAATAAATTAGAGACAACTTCCAAAGGCTGGAAATTTAATTCCGAACGAAATTTTTGGATTGGACCAAAAGATTCAATTCTGCAATAGTCATTCATAAATCAGCACTGTATGTAATCATCTTTTGAAGTGGAAATTTTCACTATGAAAAAATTCAAGGAAATCCATATTGTCTCGAATACGCATTGGGACAGGGAATTCAGGGCATCATTCCAGAAAACGAGAATGATGCTTGTGGAGATGATGGATTCTCTTTTGGAGATTCTTGAATCCGATAAGGATTATGCTTCTTATACTCTTGATGCACATACAATCCTTGTTGAGGATTACCTCGAGATAAAACCTGAGAATAAAGATAGAATAAAAAAATTAGTCAAAGATAAAAGATTGTTCGTAGGTCCCTGGTACACTTTACCTGATATTCCAAATGTTGGAGCGGAATCAGTTATCAGGAATCTTATGTTTGGACATAGGATAGGAGCGGAATTCGGACATACATTGAAAGTTGGTTATACACCTTGTTCCTGGGGTCAAACTGGTCAGCTACCTCAGATTTATGCTGGATTCGGTATCGATAAGATATTGTTTTATAGGGGAATCAGTCCGCATGAAGCTAATTCGGAATTTATCTGGGAATCACCTGATGGAACACAAGCTTTGGCGCATCGTTTTTCACTTTTTGCAAGGTATAATTATTACTATCTTGTTTTCAGAAAGATTACTTATGGCTTGGATTATGATGAGAGAGATTGGTATTGGGGAAAGGATGGTGAAACACCATTTAAGTTAAATAGCGAAATAAATGAGATGGTGAATTTTGAACTTCTTAAACCGAAAGTTCTGTACAAAAAGAAGAATTTTTTACCAGCGATAAAAAAGATGCTTGAGATAGAAGGTTACTCTTATGTTTCACCCTATTTTCTCGCTATGAATGGACATGATGTAAGTGTGCCTCATCCATTAGAAAGCAAGGTGATAAAGGATGGGAACAAATCACTTAAGGATATGAAACTCATTCATAGCGATTTGGAGAGATATTTTGAACTTCTTGCAAAGAAAATTGATTATAAAAAACTGAAAGTGCTGAGAGGGGAAAGACGGTGTAATCTTAAGGATGGAATGTGGACTTATCTTCTACCTGCAACGATTTCCGCAAGAAGTTATATGAAGGTTGCAGATTTCATAACCGAATTGAAATTGACAAGTTTAGCTGAACCTTTTGCATCCTTGAGTTATTTATTTGGTGATAAATATCCACAGGTTTATCTTAATAAAGCCTGGCAATATTTCCTATCTAATCATACTCACGATGCACATTCAGGATGTGCTCCTGATAATATTTCAGATGATGTTATGTATCGGTATAGACAGTCGCAGGAAATTGCAGATGGTGTTGTTGAGGATAGTATCAAAAATATTGTTAAGAATATCGATTATAGCGATTTAAAAGAAGAGGGAATAGTGTTGGGAATCTTTAATTCTCTTCCATTTCGAAGGTCTGATATTATTACGATTGATGTTGATATTCCCAGCGAAAAAGATGCGAATTCTATAGTTATAAATGACTCAAATGATAAGACTTATCCATATCAGCTTAATAAAGTGTATGAAGCTGGTAGTTTTGTTGATAATAAATGGAATGTACCGCAAATATTTGATTCAAAAAGATTCCGAATTAGATTCCCCGCAGATGATATTCCTGCACTTGGTTATAAAACATTTACTGTAGAGATAAGTAAGAATGTTGACCGTTATAAAGGTTCGCAAGTATTGGCTAAAAATGAAATGGAAAATGAATTTTTGAAGGTCAAAATAAATCCAAATGGAACAATAGATTTATATGATAAAGAAACAAAAACAAATTATAAAAATTTGTGCTATTTCTTAGATCAAGGAGAAGTTGGTAATGCTTGGAGACATCAATCTCCTACATCCGATAAAGTATTAAATTCACTGAATTGTAAGGCAAAAATTAAGCTCGTTGAAGATGGTGAATTTTCAACTTCTTACTGTGTGGATTTATTGTTCAGTGTACCTGAGGAT
>CAZYWQ010000241.1:0-938 GCA_964651675.1 uncultured Candidatus Sumerlaeota bacterium
TTCCTCCACCGAATCTCTATATTTCCCATGCCATTCATATCGCTTTTTTGTCTTTGGAGTCATTCCATCGGAATTAGGATTATTCCCAAGATAAAAATTTATTCCACCTTGTGATGAGATAAAAAGGAAATCTTTCTCAATGATATAATTCCGCAATGTCACGATCCCAACGAGAAATATCACAGGCAAAATAAATAAAAGTGCATATAAAAACAAACGACTCTTCCTTTTTTCATCCAAAAAGAAAATCCAGAAGAAAACAAAAGGAACAAACAGTAAAATATTCGGTCGTGTTAGCACAGATAATCCGAGAACAACACCACTCAACAAAAACAGAATCCACGATTTCCTCTCAACAGCTTCGAATAATAAGTACAAAGATAACGCATTAAGAAATAAAAACACAGTAACGATCAATAACTCCCCTTCATAAAAAATAAGTGGACCATAAAATATCGCAAGAATAGCCGCGACTATCCCTGAGAATCTATTAAACACTCTCTTCGTTATCAAAAACAATAACACACATAGAATAGCACCCAAAATGTGTTGGAAGATTCGTATCGTATAAAAACGATCAGTCAAACTTATCGAATATACAGCACCGAGAATCAAAGGATAGAACGGAGCTCGAAAATATACCTTATCCCCTATTAATCTACCAGAAGCCACTTCTTTCCCTAAATCATCGATGTAAATCGAATCCAGGATGGGACAATGAAAATAAGGCGATGATGTATTCTCATACAAATAAAAAACTCTGACAACAAGAGCAGCAAGGAAAATCCAAAGTATAATTTTTTTATCACTCTTCATCGCATTACTTTATTGATTTACATAATCTGACTACTAATCTATCTGGAATCTTCAACATAAACAAATTTACTTATTTATTTCCCTCAATTATTTCTCTGATTTTATTTTCTGCTCCTTTAATA
>CAZYWQ010000241.1:948-5144 GCA_964651675.1 uncultured Candidatus Sumerlaeota bacterium
TATCGCCTTTCCTTATTCTGTTAATAATAGACGGCTTACAAATTTTTTCATATTTAGACATTCTGACTTTTGGATTTTTAAATCTATCTTTGATAATCTTCCTATACTTTTTCAGCAATCTCAAAAGCAAAATGTATTCGTTGCCTAACACATCATTCAATTTAGCTTTTAATAACCTTGCCAGATAAGGACTTGCACCTGAAGTTGAAATCGCAATCTGCAAATCACCTTTCGATATAACAGCAGGTACGATGAAAGAGCAAAGTTCCGGAGAATCCACAACATTAATCAGTATCCCTAATTCTTGAGCATCCTTTGCAATTTTTTTATTCAAACTCCCATCATCTGTCGCAACAAATACTACTTTTTTATTCTTCAGATCGCTTTTACGATAATTGCTTTTACGATAATTCAAACCATATTGCGAAACTAATCTTCGAAGACCAACAGACAGTTGAGGACTCACAATCGTAATATCAGAACTGTACTTAATCAAAGTCCTGACTTTTCTTGTTGCAACAGATCCACCACCAATAACAAGAATTTTTTCACCATTTAACTTGAGAAATATAGGATACCAATCAGTCATAATATTATTAATAAATAAATTGGTCTAAAAAACAAAAACAATTTAACAAAGAAATCTGATACTACAACAATGTTAATTCATACAAATAGAAACCACTAAAATACTGATAAGTGTAGGGGTTCGATTTATCGAACCCGTTATCATCCTAAAATCCCATTTAAACGGGCTTGATAAATCAAGCCCCTACATTTTAATTTGCGACATAAATGTCGCGTTACATTGTAACACGATCTTCAGCTCGTAGGTTAATGTCTTATATTTCTACTTAACTTCAATCTGAAATGGCATCATTGTAACGACAAGTTCTTTATTCATCAACTTTACAAGAAGGCTTTTATTATACAATAATCCAAATTCGCGAAATGCTACTGATTCAAAAGCGGAAGATTCTACACTACCACCCATAAACTTTGATAAAAAGTCAAAAAAGGATAATTGTTTAGGATAGAGAATAATATCACACTCAGTATCTTCAGAGATCTTCCCCAATTTTTTCGCTTCCGAAATAGCCTCATCAACTCCACCGATCATATCAACCAGCCTATTATCAAATGCCTGTTTCCCTGTCCAGACTCTCCCCTGAGCAATCTTATCTACCGCTTCCACACTCATATTCCTACTTATTGCCACTTTATTAACGAAATCATCATACACCTTTTTAATCATCTTTTCGATAACAGCTTTCTCCGAATCCGAAAATGCAGAATAATCAGATAATATAGCAGCGTTCTCACCTCGAGTTAAGATTTGTTTATTAATCAAAATTTTATCATACAGACCTTTAAGCACAAATTTTCCACCAATCACACCAATCGAACCGGTGATAGTTCCTTCTTGAGCAACAATTTTATCAGCTCCAGCCGCAATATAATATCCACCAGATGCTGCCACATCCGACATCGATACAACGACAGGTTTCACCTTTTTAACTTCTCTTATCTTATTCCATATAATATCCGAAGCAACAGCAGAACCACCTGGACTGTTTATTTTCAGCACGATTGCTTTTATGCGTTTATTCTTCATAATCTCATCAAAAATCTTCAGCATATTACCAGAGGCAATAATCTCATCCGAAAATGGATAATCATCTTCACTTCCAGCAACAATAACTCCAACTTCAGTTACAAGGGCTATCGCAGGTTTCATCGATGGCACTTCTGTTGGTGTCGGTTTACTAAATAACGAAAAGAAATTGAATAAACTCATCTGACTCGTATCTACCTTTTCTTCTCCATAGTCCTCATCAAATTCAACAAACACCTTCTCATTTTTTAAAAATTCCTTATTAAACTTATCTTTATAAATGAGTCTATCCACAAGTCCATACTCCAGCGCCTCATCTGCTGTAAAAGGTCCTTTATTGATTAAATTCTTAACCTCAGCCATTTCGATATTCCTACTAACAGCTATCATCTCAACAAGTTGTTGAAATAAATCATCGAGGAGAGAATCGAGTTCCTCCTTCATTGCCGGTGACATCTCACGATTAGTAAAAGGCTCACCAGCAGATTTATATTTCCCCATCTGAATGATGTTTGCTTCTACTCCTGCCCAATCGAGCAAATCTTTAAAGAAATAAACTTCCGTACCAAGACCGCATAAGAAAAGCCATCCACTCGGTACCATTATTATCTCATCACAAGCCGTTGCTATCAAATATCCAACAGTAGATTCCCCATTCAAAAAGGCATATACTCTTTTATTACTCCTTCTAAAATCACTTATCATCCTTCTAATTTGCTGAAGCTTACCAAAACCTATTCTCGGAGAACCAATATTCAAGCATATTCCCTTCACCTCATTATCCTTTGCAGCCTTTTCGAGCCTCTCTTTAAACTCATTCATTGTGATAGAACTCGAATAAATAAAATCATAAAGTTCCATTTTTTCATTCATTTCACCCGATACATTTATCTCGACAAACTTGACTTTCGTTGGTTCTTGTTGAGGTTTTTGTTCACCAACTTTCTCTTCAACTTTTTCAGGATTCTTTATAGCAGGCTTGGTTTCATCTCGAGCAACAGTCACAAAATTAAATGAAATGAGACAGAAACATATAATCACCAACAATATTCGATTCAAATTCATAATGAATATACTCCTTATAATTTTAGAACCAATATTTTCATAATCACATAACAAATGCAATAGTTTTTACAGAACAAGGAGGGATAAGACAAACAAAATGATTTAGGTTAGAAGTTATTTCCCCACATTTCGCGCATAAGCATCCTGCAAGACTCTTACCATTGATGCTGGGTTTGTTGATGCAGGCAACTTTTCAAGTTTATTTCCCCTACTATCAACAAGTATAAGCGCAGGAATACCACTTACTCCATATCTTCGAGCTTCATCCTTTTTCGATGAGACATTCATCTTCTTGAATTTAAAATGTCTACTTAATTCCTTTTTAACTGCACTATTACGCAATGTTGTTGATTTAAATCGCTTACAAGCACCACACCAATTCGCAGTAAAAAACAGCAATGTTAACTTTCTACCAGAACTACTCGATGATGATGAAAATGAAGAAGAAGTAATCTTGATTCTCTGTCTTCTCTGTTCGAATTCTCTCTCTTCCTTTGCCTTTGTATTAATTGCCAACTCTTTAAACTCATAGTATTTCTGATCTTGCCCAGCCTTCTGAAAAGCATCTGCATATTCTTGATAAACATCACTGTTCTTTGGTACCGAATTATAATAATCCTGATACGCCTCTAAAGCCTCTTGATATTTGCCTTCTTCCGTAAATCTAAGATAACGATTATAATATATCTGCTTCAACATCTCCCGAACAATCATCCTATCAACATCAACCGAATCCTTTATTTCTATCAACAAAGGATAAGCATCATCATCCTGCTCATTTTCGAGATAACATTCCGCCAACTTATACTTCAGGTCTGCATCAGGTACAACCTTCACCAAATCTTTCAACAACGGTAAAGCATCTTGTATATTATTCTCCTGAATATACAATTTAACCAATAGTCTTTTTGCTGAAACATTATTTGCATCACATTCGATAGACTTCGAAGCCAATTCCTTAGCTTCATTAAAGCGAACTGTATCATATCTTTCTTGCGCCAATTTAGAATAGGCAATCGCCATTTTCTGATTTATTAATCTTTTGATTTGAACCGATGGTTGTTCCATTATAACTCTCTGATATTCAGCCAGAGCTTCTTCATAGTTCTCAGACTCAAGCAAGTTATTGGCACTACTACAGACATCATTAAGAAGTTTATTTATCAATTCCTCTCGATTTTTCTTTGCTTCAGTATCATCCGGCTTTATCGCAAGATACTCATCGTATTTACCTATCGCCAGATCATACTTCCTCTGAGAAGCAAAAGTTTCGGCTTCATACTTCAGGTTTGATTCTGAAGAACCACCTTCAATTACAACTACAAGATTTTTAGGCAGTGTTAATTTACCAGACATCGTCATAACCACTACTCTATCGTCCGTGTTCTCAATCACTTTACCGTTGACTACATTGCCATTTGTAAGATGGATAATTTCTGCAGAACTAAAATAAATCACTAAGAGTAGGATAATCGTTAAATTGCAGACTAACGCTCTTTTCACCGCTATTCTCCCC
>CAZYWQ010000242.1:0-5110 GCA_964651675.1 uncultured Candidatus Sumerlaeota bacterium
ATCGATCCAGAATTCGGCATCCACAGAGTTTTCAAAAGTAAGTCTGAATTTTTCTTCGCTTTCTCTTAAAGCTGTTAGTGCCTGAATGCGCATTAATGCACCGCTGCAATGGTCTGCGAGTGATTGTAGTATTTTCAGGTCTTTTTTTGAGTAGGCGTCTGTAGTATAGCTCTGGATTGATAGTATACCGACAACCTTGTCTCCTTCATTAATCGATGCGTATAATAATGAAGCAGATCGTCGGGCTGTATTTCCAAATGTTTTTAGATGTTCATTAGTAAGTTTTCCATTCCGAAGGATTAATTGCCCTCCCTCCGCAATTGTTTTTTGATAGATGCTATGAGGTACTTTCCCATCGTATGCCGGTGGAACTTCGGTTTTTTTACCATTTAGAGTATCTATGGTGAGTACTGAGTCAAATGCCTTTTCGGCGGAGTCATATAAATCGATATAGAAAGCATCCCAACCTATAAGTGTATTGGCTGTATCGGCGATTATCTGGGCAGCTTCTTTTTGAGTTACTGCTCTGCTTAATTTTTGACCGAGTTCGGCAAATCCCTTAGTTTGCTGTTCGGCTTTTGCACGCTCAGTTATGTCTTGAAGAATGCCTAACGCTCCGGTTAGTTTGCCATTTGAATCATAAAGCTGGATTGATGAATCTGCTAACCAACGGGTATCATTGTTTTTAGTTTTTATTCGATAATCCGCTCTCCAGGTTTTCATTTTCCCCTTGCGGATCAGGTCTCCTGCTTCTTCTGGAGAGTAGTTTTTACAGGAGCCACGAGTAATGCATTCTTGTATTAATGACCTCCAGGTATCAGGTGTCAGTTCTTCAGGGCTGTATTCTGTGAGTTGTTTTATGCCTTTACCTATAAATGTATATGAATTGTTGATTCTGTCGAGTTGATAAACGACGGCGTTGGCGTTTGCAATAGCATTTCTATAAAGAGTCTCACTTTCTTTTAGTACTTCTTCCGCTCCTTTGTATTTTTTGATTTGTTTTCGGAGCTTTTTGAGTTCTTTAATGAGTTCTGCTTTTGTTTTGTTATCATCCTTCATTCTAATCGCCTTGAGCGTTTAATCCTGTAATAAATATTACTATTTGGGTCTAATAATGTTTATCGGCAGAAATGGAATTTATTTAATTGTTATTTATTAACTTGTTGTTTTTTAAAGAGTTACAACTTTCTTATTATATTAAAAAAATTGTAATTTTTGTTTGTTTTGGAATTATTATATTTTAAGGATTGAATTTATGGTTATTAATCGATATTAGTTCCTGAATCAATTTATTGTTTTTATTAGTGTAAGTTGTTAAGTTTAAGAGGAGTGTCTAAGATGAGTAATAACAGATTCAAATTGGGAATGGGTCAGATGCTTGTTGAAGGAGGAAAAATCGATGATAATTTTCGGAGAGCCTTAGAAATGATTGATAAGGCGGTTGAAAAGGGTTGTAAAATAATCGTTTTGCCTGAGTGTCTTGATATGGGATGGACTTATCCCGAAGCTAAAAAATTGGCTCAACCTATTCCGGATAAATATAGTGATATATTTTGTCAGAAGGCTCGTAATTCTAAGATTTACATTGTTGCGGGTTTAACTGAGAAAAGCGGTGATAGAATCTATAATTCTGCTGTGTTTATTTCACCAGATGGTGATATTTTAATTAAACATCGTAAAATTAATGTATTAACAATAGCTCAGGATATTTATTCGATAGGGAATTCATTGTCTGTGGCTGAAACTGATCTTGGGACAATAGGAATAAATATATGTGCTGATAATTTCCCTCAGTCATTAGTGTTGGGGTATTCTTTAGCAAGAATGGGTGCTCAACTTATTCTCTCTCCATCATCCTGGGTTGTTCCACCTGATTATGATAATGAAAAAAGACCTTATGATACGATGTGGAAGGAATCGTATAAAACTCTTGCGAGTCGTTATGAAATAACAGTTGTTGGCGTAAGTAATGTTGGTTGGGTAAGTGGTGGTGTGTGGGGAGGTCGGAAGGCTATAGGAGGCTCATTGGCTGTCGGACCGAAAGGAGATGTTATTGCTCGAGGAGCTTATGGAGAATCGGAGGAAGGCTTGATTGTTGCAGATATAGAAATGATACCTCGTACTAAAAAGGGAACTGCTATTGATGATGATTAATAGTATTAACTCGTGAATTTTGGATGAATTTAAGAAGTGAGACTATTCCAGCTGTTGCCAAAAATCAGAAGAGACATAGGATTGTTCTATGAATTCGTATGCGCCTATATCATATCCTGATCCTTGAGGTCGGGTAGTTCCAGTATAATCCGTACCCGGAGCATCAACAGCCGACCCTTTGTTGATAGCTGGTGAGCTATTCTGCAAATAAAAACTTGCACCAGAAGGATTCACAAATTTCGGGTCTCCTTCGACATAATCATCACCATAAATTTCATAGATGTCTCCTCTGTAACCATCTATTAAATTGTGGTCTACGGTCAGATTACTCATTGAAATACCAGATTCTAACGATATTTGAAACGATAAGTTCTGGCTACAGATATTGTTTCGAATAACAATATTCTGAGCATCTGGATTCTCAACAATTATTCCACCACCCCAACTGCTATATCCATTATTATAAAAGGTATTATTTATTAGCTTGATGTTGTTCATAGGATGGCTGGGTACAGGTTCACCCCAACCTGCAAAATCAAATCCACAGGTGCCGTTATGATAGGCGATGTTATTAAAGATTCTAATGTCTTCAAGCATACCTCCTGCTTCAGCAGCTACAGCTAATCCACAATCATCACAATCATAAACAATATTCTGATAAACTTCAATATTATAAGTGTGTTTATCCCAAGAATCTACATAAATACCCAACCTGTTTGTATTATGTACCTGATTCCGATAGACTTTTCCATTCAAAGAACCATCTTTAGCATCAATTCCTTCTCCTCCCATAGTCCCAGGACCACCGTGATGAACATTATTATTTCTAATTTCAAAAACATCTGTTCCTGCAACTGTGATACACTCTTGCTCACCATCATTACAGGCAAGTTCAACTTCATTGTTGTCAATAATCACATTACTACTATTCCATACTCCAATACCAGATGACATTGTATTATATGTATAATTATTCTCGACAATAATATAATTTGAATTATCAACTAAAATCCCTGTATTATTGTTGTTTGGACCAGCATTCATAATTCGTAACCCTGAGACCTTAATATAACTTTTGTTTGAAATATTAAACAATCCTCCCCAATCATTTGGTAAAGTTATACTACTTCCATCAATCACTACACTGTCACCGGGATTTGCAGCATAAGTGATGTAATCGCCTGAACTACCAGAGTTCTGAGGAATAACTCGTTCTTGATAAGTTCCTACTTTTATATACACGGTGTCTCCTGCGACCAATGTAGTAGCTGCTTTCTGGATTGTTTTCCAGGGGTTTAGATCCGTCCCTGGATCATTATCGTTGCCTCCCGGAGATACATAATAAGTCGTTGGATATAAAATTGAAGTAATAACAACACTCCACAATGTGAACAATAATCCAAAGAACTCTTTTTTTATTCTAACAGACATTGTTGTCTCTTTGATTAGTCTTTTTTCTCTTTCATAGCATCAAGCATCATTTCAGCCCAGATTTCTTGTGCTTTTTTTGTGAGATGCAAACCGTCTGTAGTATATTCTTTTTTTATCAATCCTTTGTCATCAATCAGTTTGCTATATAAATCGATAACCGATATATCATATTTTGGGGCTAAGGTTTTGAGTTGCATATTGAAAGAATGAATAGGTGTGGCAAGTTGTGCATATTTACCACTTACAGATGCACAAGTTACTATAAATAACTTTGTTTCGGGGAGTCTTTTGCAAATCTGTGAAATAATTTTCTCGTATTCCTCAATCATTTTTGCTATCGATGGCTCACCTGTTCTGTGCCTATCACCAAGGTCATTACGACCATTTTTGATGAATACAAAGTCAGGCTTCATATCAAATACCGAAGATTCCATTCGATGAGTGATTCCTTTTGAACCTACTCCAAGTATGTCTGCCCAGATTCCTCTGTTGAAAACTTTATAACCGGGTAGAAGTTCTTCAGGAAATCCCTCGATACTTGATGAACCTAAAAGACATACGGTCGGTTTATCCGGTGGTTCTATATTCAAAAGTGCGTTTTCTTTATAAAATTCCGATAATCGCTCAAAATATGCTTTTCTTACTCTATCTAAGTTTGGTGTAACCTGTATCATTGCTGCTTGATGAAAATTGAGGTGTTCTTCTAAGTGACTCTGCCAATAAGTCCAGGAATGTGTTCCGGGCATTTCTCTCCAGATATGCGGAATCTTCAATTCAACCAATCGCTGATGTAACATCCGTGAATCAGAAATCGCTCCAGTTTTGGTATCGTCCTCACCACAATCAAATAGTATCCTTACATCTGCATCTTTAAAACGAGCTGCATTGTCATAAACTGAATTTTCTTCCCAGACTTTGCGATTTTCTTCTAATGGACCGAGTCTTCCTGCAATATGCCATTTATCTGGATGCTCAGAGATTTTTAAGATTCCGGAAAGGGCTGACGCTGAACTGAAAATGTCGGGATGTTTGGCAGTTAACAATAGAGCGCCGTGTCCTCCCATACTTAATCCCATAATATTCCGCCCTTCTCGAGATGCTACCGTCGGGAATATGCTGTCAATTAAATTAACAAGCTCCTTTGAAATATATGTTTCATATTGTGAATCTTTCTCAATGGGACTGTCAACATACCAGCCAAATTCTCCACCATCGGGAAAAACTAAAATCATTCGATAATTATCCGCAAGATCTTCTATGTTAGTCTTATCTATCCAGTTTGCATAATCTCCATAAGCTCCGTGAAGAACAAATAAAACCGGGAATCTCTCATCTGGTCTCGAATCAGGAGGAAAATATACCTGAAATGTCTTTTCCTGATTTAGCGATTTGCTATGATGCGTTATGGTCAGTATATCATTTTGCCCTGACCAGACAATAATTGAAATAATTAATAGAAAGATTACTAATGACAGTCGTTTCATACCTTTTTCTCCTGAAATAAATGTGATTTAATATATTTCAT
>CAZYWQ010000243.1:0-5106 GCA_964651675.1 uncultured Candidatus Sumerlaeota bacterium
AAAAACTAATCAAACTTGCTATAGTATCAGTACTAATCATATTAATAGCAGGTGGTTGTGAAAGTTGTAGTAAAGAAGGTGGGAGATGGTGGTTTGGTAAAAAGAAAAAGAAAAAAGACATAACAGAAGTTCCCGTTGAAGAACCAACAAGCATCTACAGCACAACAATTGAAGAAGAACCAACTACCCCAGATTTAGGGGAACCATTAGCGCCAACCATTGAAGCGCCTGCTCAGGAATCTGCTCATCTTCAAATGGTTCATTTTGATTTCGACAAATTTGATTTAAAACCTGTCGCTAAAGACATTCTTAACAAAAACTATGAATGGTTAGTCGAAAATCCAGATGTACAAGTTCAAATTCAAGGACACTGTGACGAAAGGGGCACTATCGAATACAACTTCAATCTCGGTCAAAAAAGATCCGATTCTGTGCGTGAATATATGATTAAACTCGGTATTGATCCCGAAAGGCTTCATACAATTAGCTACGGTGAAGAAAGACCTCTCGATACGAATAAGACAGAAGAAGCTTATGCTCAAAATAGAAGAGCCCAATTTCTTGTTTATTAATCTATAACAAGTTAATAACAAAAATAAAATTCAAAATTAATAAGGGAGAATAGTCTCCCTTTTTTCATTTTTAACGCATTATTTAATTCCACACATTTCTTATTACGTATTACCCTCGGCTCATCAGCAATCTTACCTATACAGTCTAAATTTTTATCTTGACGAATTAAAAATAGGATAACTAAAGTACTACAATTGAAATATACTATGAAAATGAGGTGAAAGAATGTACAAAAAAGAAGGATTTACATTAATCGAACTATTAATTGTGGTAGCGATAATTGCCATTTTGGCAGCAATCGCAGTACCAAACTTTCTTGAAGCACAAACAAGGTCGAAAGTCTCAAGAGCCAGGGCAGATTTAAGAAGTATCGCAACTGCCCTCGAAGCTTATGCAGTAACTCATAGCAAATATCCTCTTATGCGCGGTCCAGTAGTAGGTACAGAAGGAACTGTTGACCAATTCCCCTGGGATTTAACAGGATGGGGTGACGCAAGAGGTAATGCCTGGAGAGTTACTCCTTTATCAGTCACAACTCCAGAAGCTTTCCTGACATCAGCTAATATGATTGATCCATTTAAAAGAGGTGCCACCGATAATAGGTCACCATTCAAACCCTATGATTCACCTAATCAAGCCGATCTTGGTTACACATATCATAACATTTTTGAATATGTTGATATGGGAGCAGCAGGTTTTGACAATGGAGATTTGGAAGATTATGGACATTGGAGAATGTTTAGTCTTGGACCTAACAAACTCTATGATAGTCTCGGAACAGCAGATACAACATTAGGATGGATTTATGATCCAACTAATGGAACAATGAGTTCTGGTAACATTCTTAGAACACAAAAAGATACAATGGGAATGCGCTTCACAAGGTTCTAAAGCTAAAAACTATTAAAACCTAATATGAAAAATTAAAAGGGAAAGGTCAATCCTTTCCCTTTTTTATAATCATCTTAATTAGAACTATTTTAAAAATTCTTCTCGATTTTTGCGACCGCATCGAGACCTTTTGCCATCATTAAGTGGTCTAAAATAACCATCGCCATCATCGCTTCTGCAACCACAACAATCCTTCCACAAATAGTCGGGTCTCTTCTCGTAATAGGACTCAAGGTCGTTTCCTTCATCTCTCTCATATTAATCGATTGCTGAGCTTTGGAAATTGTCGATGTTGGTTTCACAGCAACTCTAACAACAATATCATCACCATTCGATATTCCACCTAAGATTCCTCCAGCATTATTAGTTTTAAACTTCACCCTACCATTCTTATCCAGATATGGAATATCATTATTCTCCGAACCCTTCATCTTTGTTACACCAAATCCAGCACCAATCTCTACTCCTTTGACCGAGCCAATACTCATCATTCCCTTTGCGATATTGGCACTAATTTTATCAAAGGCAGGATCTCCCAAACCTGCCGGAACTCCACGAGCAATTACTTCAACAATTCCACCGACAGTATCTCCTTCATCCTTTATCTCCAAAGTTTTCTTAATCATTTTTTCAGCCGCTTCCAAATCAGGACAATTGATAATATTCTTACCAAGATTTTTCTTAATCTCCTCAAATGTCATCTCTTTGGATTTAATGCCATAAACTTCCTTCACATAACCGATGACCTCAATATTTTCTCTGGCGAGAATCTTCTTCGCCACAGCTCCACCAGCAACTCTGCCGGATGATTCCCGACCACTTGCTCGACCTGCACCTCGCCAATCTGTGAAAAGTCCATACTTCACAAAATAAGTATACTCAGCATGCCCTGGTCTAAAGATGTCTTTGTAATCATGATACTGCTGAACATGAATTGCCTGCCTATCAACATTATAAATTACCATTCCTACAGGAGCACCTGTCGTTACTCCATCCAGCGTCCCTGCTATAATTTTGATCTGGTCTTTTTCCTGTCTTGGTGAATCGATCGGACTTTGTCCAGGTCGCCTTTTATTAAGGTCAGGCTGAATATCCTCCTCTGTCAAAGGTAATCCCGCAGGCACACCATCAACAATGATAGCTAATCCTTCACCATAAGATTCCCCACAAGTCGTTACTCGGAATAATCTCCCGAATGTGTTTCCTAACATAAAAACCTCCTTAAAATATTGAGTTCAATATTCAAAATCTTCATCTGATTTAATATTTGCACCAAGTTCTTGCATCAACTTGATAAAATTGGGAAATGTAATACTCACAGCCTCAGCCGTATCAACAGTGGTCATCCCATCCACACCCATTCCTGCCACTGCCAATGCCATCACAATCCTATGGTCATAATGACCATCAAGATGAGCAGCATTCAACTTACTATTTTTGATAATCAATCCATCGGATAACTCTTCAATATCCGCTCCCATCTTTTTCAATTCTTCACACATAATTTGTATTCTATCTGTTTCTTTTAATCTTGCTTGAGGTACATTCAATAATTTAGTTGTTCCTTTAGCAAAACAACCCACGACCGCTAAAGCAGGTAAAGCATCAGGAGTTGCATTCAAATCGAATTCCTTACCCACCAATTCACCGCCCTTAATTTTAATTCTATCCTCTTCTATTTCAATTTCTGCGCCCATTTCTTTCAAGATATCTACAATAGCCTTGTCACCCTGAGAATCACTCATATCAAGACCAACAAGCGTAATATCAGCATCTAAAATAGCACCAGCACAGAGAAAAAAGGTAGCGGAAGAAAAATCACCTGGGATTCTCTCCTTGAATTGCTTGTACTTTTGTCCACCTTTTACGAAAAATTCCTTCATATCATTATGCTCATATTTAATCCCCTGCTTATCCAGCCATCTCATTGTCATTTCAACATAAGGTTTTTCATTCAATAAAGAGACTTCTATCTCAGTATCACTCTCAGCTAACGGACAATTAATCAATAGACTCGTCAGAAATTGAGAAGTTTTACATTCAATCGATGTTCTTCCACCTTTCAAAACACCTCTGACAACGATTGGTGGAAATCCATCTTCTTTTGTTGAGAAAGCTTTCGCTCCCAGATCATTCAAAGAATCTATCAAAGGCTTCATTTGCCTTTTTCTTATTTGATCATCACCAGTGAAAATACTGTATCCATCAATCAGAGATGTTGTGCCAGCCATTATCCTCAAAGTCGTTCCCGAATTACCAACATCAATAATATTATCAGGAACTTTCAAATTGCCACCCATTCCGTGAATTACTAAATCCTCTGTATATTCGATAGACGCTCCCAATGCCCGACTTGCATTCATACAAGATGTCGTATCAAATGAATCAAGAGGATTTATTATCTCCGAAGTCCCTTCAGCCAATAATCCGATAGTAATGGCTCTTATAGTATGAGACTTCGATGCAGGAATCTCAACTTTACCTTTTAAAGATGATTTTTCAATTTGTATTTTCATATTATTAGTTCAACACCTGTTCCGATTTGCTTCTTGATATGGATACAATAATTCGAGTAGTAATTAAACCAGTTTTAATATTAGACTATCCTCCCTTTGTCAATCTGAAAATTAAAATATATGTTAGATTGATTCATATATTTAGTCTTATTATTGAGACTTCATAAAAACACAAAATTTAAAAATTGACTTCAAATGAAGAAATTCCTATAAGCGTTAATTTCTAATTATAGATAATAAAGATTGCAATATTTAAACTAAATTTATAAGTAATGCTAAATATAGAAATGAAAATAAGGAGATACATTTTAGCGTGAATAGACTTATAAAAAAGATAAACGAAAAAAAGGCTGTTATCTGCATCATTGGTCTTGGTTATGCAGGATTACCATTATTAGTCGAATTTGCAAATAAGGGATTCAAATCCATAGGAATCGATATTGATGCAAAAAAAGTAAAAAAACTGAACAAAGGTATCAATTACATACGAGACATAGATGACAAAAAGGTGAAAAAATTAGCTAAAAAAGGAATTCTAAAGGCAACTACAGACTTCAGAATTCTCAAAGATGTCGATGCAGTTTCAATCTGTGTACCTACACCTCTGAAAAAAACAAAAGATCCCGACATCTCTCACATAATCGATGTAACAAAAGAACTAAAAAAATATATCCATAAGAATATGATTGTCATATTAGAAAGCACAACTTATCCAGGAACAACAAATGAAATGCTGTTACCGGAATTGGAATCATCAGGATTAAAAGCAGGAAGAGATTTCGCACTTGGTTTTAGTCCTGAGCGAGTTGATCCTGGTAATAAAAAATTTAATGTAAAAAATACTCCGAAAGTAGTAGGTGGAATAACTCCCAAATGCACTCAAATAGCCAAATTGCTCTATTCACAAATCATCGACACAATCATCCCAGTCTCTTCCGCAAAATCCGCAGAAATGGTAAAAATGCTCGAAAACACATTCCGTGCAGTAAATATCGGTTTAGTTAATGAATTCGCTTTAATGTGCAACAAACTCGAATTGGACACCTCAGAAATTATCGAAGCTGCATCCACCAAACCATTCGGCTTTATGCCCTTTTATCCTGGACCAGGACTTGGTGGTCATTGT
>CAZYWQ010000244.1:0-5098 GCA_964651675.1 uncultured Candidatus Sumerlaeota bacterium
TCTCCACCTTTTGCTACGATTACTTGTTGTTTATCTTCGGTCAGGTCATAGATAATTCCAGCCTCATCACTTATTACCGTGCCAACAGGAACATAAACAATTTTATTTTCTCCCCTTTTCCCATTTTTAAGAGAACCTTTGCCATGCTGTCCGCGTTTTGCTTTGATATGCGGTTTAAATTTCAAGTCATAGAGTGTGAGCAGATTTTCCTTCGCTTCAATAATGACATCTCCACCATCTCCGCCATTACCACCGTCGGGACCCGCTTTAGGATTGTCCTTGCGATGAGCAAAACTCATACACCCATTTCCACCATCCCCTGCCTTAACATATATTTTTACATAATCTATAAACATAATTTTATTTGTTCAGATTTTATTTACCAAACTTGCATCTTTATAAAACTAAAAAAAGGTTAGGTTTTTCTTTCAAGTAGAAATTGTGATGCCGTAATTAGATTATCTCGGAGTCTCTCCGGTAGTTTCTCAATGGCTTTTTTTCCGTTCTCAAAAAGTTCTTCACACTTCTTTTTGGCGAACTTCACTGCACCATATTTGCTAAAAAGATTAATTACTTTTTCTATATCTGACTTATCTGTTGATTCACGCGGTTTATTAAGAATATTTATAAGTGTTTTATGTTCCTCAGGACTGCATTGGCTTGAGGTATAAGCCACAAGAAAACTTCTCTTGCCTTCTTTTATGTCGGATCCTTTTTCATTTCTTCCTTTACCAGTGGTCAGATCGATTGTATCATCAATAATCTGAAACATCGGTCCAATAAACTGACAGAAGTTTCTGATAGACGACAGGATTGATTCATCAGCATCTCCTATAATAGCACCTCCGATAATTGGTGCACCAAGATAATGTGCAGTTTTTTCCGTAACAATCCGCATATATTCATCCAGATTGATTTTATCGCTGTATCGTGCATTCATATCAAGAGCTTGTCCCTTAATTGTATGGTCTATCACTCCCGTAAAAAGTTTATATAGTTCAAAAAACTTCCCTGCGTCGATTCCCTTATCCAAAAGAGAATTCAAATTCAGAAATGCCTTTGAGAACATAAAGTCTCCGATATTGATAGCATTATTCACACCATATTTTACCCAGACACTCTCTCTATTTCTTCTTACCTTATCTCCATCCTCAATATCATCGTGAACAAGGAAGAAATTATGGAGTAACTCAATCGAAACAGCATAGGAAATCGCCCAATCTGCATTACCTCCCAGAGACTCAGTAGTCAAAAGGCACAAAATTGGTCTAATCCTCTTACCCCTTCTTGCCCTATCAGAAACATCCAATCCGAGTGCATATCTAAACGCATCGTGAAGATTATTTATCTGCGTTCCTTCCGAGATAACCTTTTCTATTTCTTCATCGATTACCTCAGATTTTTCAACGACATATTCTTTAAATTCTTCTGCATTCATATCCATTCACACCCATATAAAAAAGTATCAGGAAAAATATAAAGGGAAAAGAAGTAATTTCAAGGAATATAATTCTCAACAAATTTATCAAATAACAGTTCAATAAAATTTTTGTTGATTAAATATAACAAAATGAATAAAAGAAATTTTTGGTAATATTAATCATATAAGGTCTTAAAAAATGAGAAAACCTTTCTTCGTTTATGGCGACAACAAATACAAGGTTAAAACAGGCTCGGAAATTTTGGGCAGAAATCACGAATTTTTTTCAGGTAGAACAGACCATTCCATTTCCAAAACACATTTTATGTCTATCAACTATGGTGACAAGATAGAAATTATCGACCTTGGAAGCACAAATGGGACATTTGTGAACGGAGCTCAATTGCAGCCATTCCAACCGTATCCTATTAAAAACAACGATGAAGTGAGAGTAGGAAACACTCCGTTTGTATATGAACTTCAGGAAACCACACAGGATTTGTCATCTGTATTTTCGACTGATGATTTGAGAGAAACACCAATCTTAGGCGAAAAAGCTTCGACGGGAGGAAAAACATTATTTGCTAAAATCGATCCTTCCATAAATGAAAGTATTGCATTCGATGCATCCCGCACAGACATCGAATTTTTAACTAATATAAACAAACGACTCTCTTTTCTTTATGAATTTGGTGATTCCATAGGGAATATATTCGACATTAACAATCTAATGGATAAAGTGATGGAGGAAATTTTCAAGATACTGCCCGTTGATAGAGGATTAGTGTTCTTAGCTTCTAATGCGCAAATGACTCCACATAAATTTTGGGACAAAACGGGGAAGAAAGATGCAAAAGATAGTGACTACTCAAAGACACTGATAGAACAAGTCGCAAAAGAAAGGCAGAGTATTCTCACCTCTGACTTTGCAGAAGATGAGCGATTCAGTTCAAGCGAATCAATCATAGCTCTTCATCTAAAATCTACAATTGCTGTACCAATCATTAGAAAAGAAGAATTATATGGGATAATTCAACTCGATTCGACTACAAAAGGCGGACAGCTCACAGAAGATGATCTAAAAATAATAACCCTGATTGCCAATCAGGTAGCAGTAAATATAAAAAACTCGCACCTCATAGATGAAATAAAAGAGCAAACCAGGATGAAAAATACTCTCGAAAGGTATCTTGGTCCCACACTTACTGACCATATAATACAAGAGAAAATCAATTTAGAATTTAGCGGTGAAGAGCAATATGTTACGATTTTATTTTCGGATATTCGAGGATTCTCTACAATTGTCGAGCAACATAAAGCTGATGAAATAATCAATCTCCTGACACTATACTATACAAAAATGACTGAGGTTGTTTTCAAAAATCAGGGATTTATAGATAAAGTTATCGGAGATGCCTTGTTATGTGTTTTTGGTATACCAATGAAGCTTGATAACCACGCTGACTTGGCTGTGATTTCCGCAAAAGAGATGTTAGAGAAATTAGCAGAATTAAATAAAGAATATTTTTCTACAATGAATATTGATATGGGAATTGGCATAGGAATCAATACAGGAAAAGTCGTTCATGGTAACATAGGTGGTAGTGACAGACCCGAAGTAACAGTGCTTGGAGATGCCGTGAATGTTGCTCAGCGATTATCTTCTGTAGCTGCTCCCAATCAAATACTCATAAGTGAGCAGACAACGAAGGAACTCCAGAAAGAATGCGATTTGCAGAAAATCGGATTATTGACCCTTAAAGGTAAAAAAGAAAAAGTTCTCGTTTATAAGGTTTAAAACAAACAAAGTCTGATACCATTTGCCTAATGCAATATTCTTAATGAAAACTCGTAAGGTGGTAATGATTGAAGATAAGATTACTAATTTTTATATCCTTTCTGATTTTATACCTGCTATTTATGGGAGGACACATATATTCTCCTGATGGGGAATTGATGTTCAGAACCACTCAAAGTCTTGTCGAAAAAAAATCATTAGCAATAGAACCATTACCCACAACTTTCGGTACAAAAGAAGGAATCAATAAAAAGGAATATGCTCAGTACGGGATTGGACAGCCCATTTTAGCAACTCCATTTTATCTCTTTGGAAAAGGATTGGTTAAATATTTACCCGATAAGACCAAATCTGCATTCGTTCTTGACACGACTCAGTACCATTCAATGAACAAAGATGATTTTGTTTTGCGATTTGCTGTATCGTTATTCAATCAATTCATCACAGCACTAACCTGCGTTATCTTATTTTCATTCCTTTATTTAATAACAAATGATAAAAAAGCCTCAGTCTTAGTGACCATCATTTATGGTCTTTCGACAATTGCATTTGTTCATTCAAAGCCATTTTTCAGCGAGGCATTAACCACCTTATGTGTGCTACTTGTTTTTTTCTTTATCAGAATTGCTATCAGGAAGAAAGCCAATCTTTATCTCATATTAGCAGGGATTTTTTGCGGCTATTCTATCGTTACAAGATTAGATTCTGTCGTATCCCTGCCAGCTATATCTTTATATTTTCTTCTCGAGATATATAATTTTTACCAATATAGATGGCAGATAAGACAAGGTCTTTCCCCCTCTAACATTCTAAGAGTCTACTTTAATCCTGCAGCGATTTTAAAGTACATATTATTTGCTATCCCGGTTATCATACAGCTTTTAATAATATTATATTTGAATAAAATCCGATATGGTTCATTTATCTCAACAGGATATGAAGACCAGACTGAAGGTATAAAATTTTCCAATCCACTAATCATCGGGCTTTATGGATATTTATTCAGTATTGGAAAGGGATTATTTTTCTTTTCTCCACCACTAATTTTATACTTCGCTTCAATTAGAAAGTTCCTCAAAGAGCACAAATCAGAAGCAATTTCAACGACACTGCTTATAATCAGCTATTTGGTATTTTACTCAATGTGGCAGAATTGGGATGGTGGTTGGTGTTGGGGACCGAGACATATTTTCATCATACACATTTTTCTTGCCATTCCAATAGTAAGCTTTTTGAAAGGACAACTCACAAGGTCAAAAGAAGTAATTTTAGGAACATTATTAGTAATCGGATTTGCTGTGCAGATTTATGGGGCAAGTCAGAACTTCATTGATTTCTATGTAGATTATTATCGTGATCATAACATCGAAATAAAGAGAACAAAACTATATAAAGAATTCGAACAATACCAACTGAATTATTATGATAGAGCACAGGAAATTCCGAAATATTATTCCACATATCCTTTCCCAGCGCCTTTATACCATTCGATCTACATTCCATATCATACACAATGGATTGGTTATTTAGATATGATTAGACGAGGGAAGAATGATTTTTTCCTCCTGCATCTGACAAAGAAGTTATAATAGAAAATACAAAAACTCTTGCTTAATTCAGTCTGTTTTATCATAAAACTATATTTGTTCAAATTAATCAGTGGATAGGACAATATGCTGATATTACATTTACTCAAATCGATGAGACCAAAACAGTGGACTAAAAATCTTCTGTTATTTACAGGTCTTATCTTTGATAAAAAATTTACAAATCCACATCTAACACTCCGTGCATCCTTAGGATTCATATTATTCTGTATGATTTCAGGCGCAATTTACATCATTAATGACATAAAAGATATCGAAGAGGATAAGGTACAT
>CAZYWQ010000245.1:0-5084 GCA_964651675.1 uncultured Candidatus Sumerlaeota bacterium
ACTTTATCTTCCATTTGGTAAGGATTATATTCCATTTGATTTTCATCCTATTGCCAGAGGTATTTATAATGTTTATAATGAACCAATTATTGAATTATTGGATTTGGGCTTGGATAGTTTGATTCCTGGGAAAAGTATCAAGCCTTTAGAGTTTGTATTTACATTATTAGAAAAAGGATATGATAAAATACCAGAGAATTATGTTTGCAGGAAAGTTAATGAATTACTCGGTGCATTCAGAATTAGACAAATAGCGATATCGGATTTTACGAGTTATATAGGGACAATTTTGGGTGGAGGAAATGCAAAGCGGATAAATCTCCTTATAGATTGGTTTCAAAGTATTTTTCAGGATATTGATTCAGTTCTTGGGATGCCATTTGGATTAAAAGGATTATTGCAAATAAGATATTTGAATAACGGAGTTGATTATATTCAAAACGGTGTTGAAAAAGTCTCGAATAAAGTGAGAATATTTGCGTTAAAGGGTATAGATAAAGGATTAACATTCGTCGAGAAACCATTTAAAAAGCGGAATAGACAATCTAAATACAATTCAATAGATTAGAATTCATAAAATACTAATTATCCCCTTCACTACAACCCACAAATTAATACGAAAAATAAAAAAGAAAAGAATTTTTTAGACGCGGATTTACGCAGATAAACGCGGATAAAAATTTAAGTAATATTTATTTTGTCAGTTAAGTCCAACCTCTTACTTTTTATAGCCACTAAATCACACTAATGAACACGAAAAAATAATAAAGGATAAAAAGTAGTGAGGGTCTTTAGACCCGTTATAATAATGTTTATCCGTTGTTGATTAGAGATTAGTAATCAGGAATTGCACAAATTGTAACGAATAATATTGGAAAATCAATGTATATATAATCCCGGAAGTCTTTACAATACAACTGATACTAAATGGCTTTTAGACCGAAGTAAATATTAGATGGTTATATAAAAATACCAAGGCTAATTCTTGAGAACACAAAGGTAACTGGTGATTGCCCATGGAGCGAAGCGAAAATGGTATGCGTCCGGTTGACCGCCGGGTTAGGTGCTTTGAATCCCAACAGAACCTCAATGTTATACAGGAGAGAATCTCTCTATACAGTCTCCTATAGTTACATAGTTGCTTGTACCAGCCACACCAAGACAATGTTCAAATGCCTGAATACGTTGCTCAAATATCACGTCATCGTTCAAATACGGTTTTTCATTTGTGAGAGCTGAATATAAAATCTCTATCTGTGTTTCCTTGGTCAATCTATGTCGAGAAAGATCTTTAATAATAGCCTTTTGTAATCCATATGCTATTGCAACCAAAGGATATTTCTTTTTCACATCAGCCAATTGCTTCCCTAACTTTGCAGAATCTTTCGATAACTTCTCACAAAGTGCATTGATGTTTTTGTACTTTTTACCTTTCATGATTAACCTCCTAACGTATTTTGACGCCTAACGGTGAAAATAACCTGCCGCCGTATTAAAAGCACAGAATTGCACATCTGTGTTTTATTTTCTAACTACTGCCAAACTCCAAAAAACCACCGCGATTAGGCGGTCAGATTGATTGAAGTGTTATATGCCTAATAAACTATTCCTAGTTTACTGCTAATTCTATTGCATTAAGAACACCATCATTTATCAGCATAGCACTGATGTGCCGTGTTGCATGCTTTGCTGCAGTTATTTGAAATTTTTCTAATCTTTTGACAGTTTCTATTGCCTGATCACTTCCAGGATCAAAATTTACCCTACGCAACATTGATCCATACCCTAATAGATCCAACCAGGATACTCCTGAAACCTCAACTGGATATCTTTTGCCTTTAGCTCTTGTTGGCAAAATATTCTCTTAGCATATAACTACTGTATATATAGTTCCGTATAAAACCATATATACAATGTTTTGTTTCTGTATGATACAAATTCGTAATTTTGCGTCTATTATGGAAATATTGTCATTTTTCTTATAAGTTAATTATAAAAACATTATGAATATTATATTGAATTTGTCAAGTATTTTTTAATAAGAAGTAATTTACAAAAAATAATGAGAATTTAGGATTCACATTGAAAGTATTTTATTATTAGAAGCAGAGGATTCCAAATATAATCTACGTTTACAAAACCTGCTTTGGAACCGAAGCCCTTGTTTCGGTCATAAGGTGTCAAAGCTGGGGCTTTGACAATTATATTTCTGTTCCCAACGTGGGCGTTGGGAACAAGACAGATAGGGAATGGTCACGACTGTTTCCTATAAATTTGAGAATAATTAAAAGTAGTTCCATATAAAATAGAAATTTTGTGTGATTTCGTGTCATTTTGTGGCTATTTAATTTTGTTTTTTAAAGTCTTAAGTTAGGTTAGAGGTTTGATTGTTAATTCTCTTAATCTTCTGACTCTTTCTTCGATAGGTGGGTGGGTGCTGAAGAGGCTTTTGGCTCTTTTTTCGAATGGTTTGATCGGATTGACTATGTAAAGATGTTGCGTGGCTCTGTTGGCGACTTCGAGGACTTCTTTGTCGTTTGCAATCTTTTCAAGGGCTGATGCAAGTCCTTCTGGATACCTTGTCATCATCGCTCCTGAAGCATCTGCGAGATATTCTCTCTGTCTCGATACGGCAAGTTGGATTATCTTCGCAAATATTGGAGCTAATATCGCAAGTAGCAAAGCAATCAAAAATAATATTATCTCAATTCCTCCACCTTTACTTCTGCTGCTTCTGCTCCTTCTTCTGCCGTAAAACATTCTTCTCATTCCAATTCTCCAAAATCCATCACAGAGTAAAACGATGACTCCCGCAAGTACTCCCATTAATGTGGCAAATAAAATGTCGTAGTTTTTGATGTGGGATAGTTCGTGCGCAATTACTCCTTGAAGTTCGCTACGATTGAGTTTCGCCAATAATCCTGTCGTAACGGCTACAGCACTGTTTTTGGGATTTCGACCGGTTGCGAATGCATTCGGTGCTGAATCTAATATAACATAAATCTTCGGCATTGGTAATCCGGATGCGATAGTTAACTCTTCGACGATATTATAGAGTTGCGGATAATCGTTTCTTTCGGCAATTTTTGCACCACTGATTGCTAATACAATCGATTTCCCTCCAAAAAGGCTTGTGAGTGTAAGAATGAATGCCAATACTAAAGCGAAAATTAAACCGATTTCACCAGAGCCATAGTATGCACCGAATATATAGCCAACAGCTACAATCAGTCCGCCCATTATAAAAATGAGAATAAATGAATTTCTTTTGTTAACTGATATAAGGTTATACATCGTTGATTAATCCTTTTAATGATTGTGCCTGCGACACAATGATTGCCTGAATACTATTCGAATTTACCAACTGTTTGCTGTAAATGAAATTACATTGTTGATATATAATACTTATAGGAAGTATGATTAACTTTGTCCATCTTTTTTCAATGATTATTTTTTCAATTAAGAATTTTTAGAACCTGTCAAAAGTTCTTTAAAAACGAGATTGCCACACTCACTTCGTTCGTTCGCAATGACACAGCACAAGCTATTTTCGTGTCATTACGAGCCCGAAGGGCGTGGTAATCTCGTTTTTGAGGTAATTTAGATATCTCAGATTGAAAAACTAAGAAATAAAAAAAAGCGTGAGATAACACTTTTAACATCTCACGCTGCAAAAAAAATTTGGGGGTAAATAAAGCAAAAACCTACTTAAAAAACTTTTTATTTAAGCTTATGAAAATACTTATTTTTTTCGAATTGTCAAATGTTTTTATTGGAAATATTATGTTAAAAATCTGTTAAAATCTTTAACAAGATTTTTCATTTCCCAGGTAAATGTTTTTTCTTTCCTTCCAAAATGTCCATAAGCAGCTGTCTTTAGATAAATTGGTCGTAAGAGATTCAGTTTGCTAATAATACCTGCTGGTGATAAATCAACAAATGCCCTTATGGCTTTTTCGATTTTGGCTTCATCGACTTTATTTGTTCCATAAGTCTCGACCATTACGGAGACAGGTTGAGCAACTCCGATGGCATAGGCTAACTGCACGAGACATTCATCAGCAAGACCTGCTGCCACAATATTTTTTGCCAACCATCTTGCCGCATAACTTGCGCTTCTATCTACTTTACTTGGATCTTTTCCGGAAAAACATCCACCACCGTGCGCACCTTTTCCTCCGTATGTATCTACGATTATTTTTCTTCCAGTAACTCCACAGTCACCTACGGGTCCACCGACTACAAATCTCCCTGTTGGATTTACATAATATTTTGTTTTTTTATCCAGTAATCTTTTAGGGATTATTTTCTTTATCACTGTTTCAATAATATCTTCTCTGATTTGTTTTAATTCAACATCAGCACTATGTTGAGAAGAAACAACAACTGTGGTCACTCTTATAGGTTTTTTACCATTGTACTCAACGGTTACCTGAGATTTGCCATCAGGTCCAATGTAATCGAGTATTTTCTTTTTCCTTACTTCTGCGAGTCTTTGAACTAATTTATGAGCCAGCATAATTGGTAAAGGCATTAACTCCGCTGTTTCATTACAGGCGTAACCAAACATCAATCCCTGATCTCCAGCTCCTTGATCTTTTTTCTTCTTTCTATTTACACCACGAGCTATGTCCGGGGATTGTTTTTCTATAGCGGTTAAAACACCGCAGGTTTCGGAATTGAAACCGTAGGCAAAATCATTATAACCTATTTCACTTATAACTTTTCTGACAACCTTAGGAACATCTATTTTCCCTTTGCTTGTAATTTCCCCTGCAACAAGCACTGTATTGTTTTTGACAAGTGTTTCTGCTGCAACATGACTGTTTTTATCTTGTTCGATCAATGTATCAAGTACTGCATCAGAAATCTGATCACAAATCTTATCTGGATGACCTTCCGTAACTGATTCAGAAGTGAACAAATATCTCCTTTTTGAATTCATTTTTTTCCTCCATAAAATAACTAACATATATTAAATTCTGATGAATCGCCTACATTTAATCTGTGTGGTCTTCCGATTACAAATGCATTGTCGCCTATTATAGACTCTTCTAAGAGTATATTTTTTATCTCTGCAGCTT
>CAZYWQ010000246.1:0-5083 GCA_964651675.1 uncultured Candidatus Sumerlaeota bacterium
AGAAATAAAAATAACATAACTTTAAAGATAAAACAGGAGGTATAGAATGGATTTGATTATTAAAAATGGGACAGTTGTTACAGAGTGTTCAACTTCAAAAGTGGACATAGCAGTCAAGGGTGAAAAGATTGTCTCCATTGCAAAAAACATCAAACCAGCTCCCAGTGCTGAAATCATAGATGCAAAAGGGAAATATGTCATTCCTGGAGGTATTGATGTCCATACGCATTTCCAGTTACCTTTTTGTGGCACGGTATCGGCTGATGATTTTTATACTGGTACAAAAGCGGCTGCAAGAGGTGGTGTCACGACCATAATCGATTTTGCAACTCAGGATAAAAAGAAGGGGATGCTTTATGCGATTAAAAAAAGGATGGATGAAGCGAAGAAAAAAGTGTGTGTCGATTATTCTCTACACTGTGTCATTATCAACTGGAATGATAGAACTGAAGCGGAGATGAAAATGGTTATCGCTTTCGGTATTCCAACATTTAAGATGTTTATGATTTATGAAGCTGAAGGTTGGCAGGCTGATGATGCAATGCTTTTTCAAGGTCTTGAAGTAAGCAAGAAATATGGCGCACGGATTATGGTTCATGCTGAAAGTGAAAAAGTGATGAGTTTACTTATCAAAAGATGCCTGAAAATAAAAGGAATCGGTGCTTACGGTCATACATTATCCCGTCCTAATTTTATAGAAGAGGAAGCTGTGCAAAGAGCTATAAAGTGGACTGAAGTTACGAATGGTCGGCTTTATATTGTCCATATGTCCACGAGTGAAGCTGCTGATTTAGTCAAGAAGGCGAGAAAAGATAAAATCGATGTGGTTGCAGAGACCTGTCCTCCATATCTTCTACTGACTGATGATCTCTTTAAAGATAAGAAAAATGGGCATCTTTATGCAACCTGTCCTCAAATCAAAAAGAGAAAAGATAACATCAGATTGTGGAAAGCATTAACCGATGGAGAGATTTCAGTAGTTGCTACAGATACCTGCACTTTTAATAAAAAACAGAAGGCTATGTGGAAAGGTAATTTCACTAAAATACCTTTTGGATTGCCTGGAGTTGAAATAATGCTTCCTGTTATTTATACTTTCGGTGTGTTAAAAAATAAATTCAGTATTAATCATTTTGTATCATTGGTTAGTTCGAATCCTGCAAAAGTTATGGGATTGTATCCGCAAAAAGGCACGATTGTGATAGGTTCTGATGCAGATATATCCATATTCGATCCGAAGAAAAAGAAGAAGATTGATTATAAAGAATTATCGACAAATTGTGATTGGTCACCTTATCAGGGGATGCAATTAGCTGGATTTCCCGAAATGACCATCTCGAGAGGGAAAATTATTGTTGAAAATGGCATATTTGTAGGTCAGGCTGGATATGGTAAATTTTTAAAAAGGAAGGTTTTTGGGAAGGTCTAAAAGCCCTCACAAATAGTACTTTATATCCCTTATTGGAGGAGTATTATATTTAATATTTTATCATATTTATTGTTGCAATTGTGTATTTAGTGTGGGATAAATTACCTTAGAGATAAAATAATTTTGAGGTTTTTACTATGCACAATAAAATCGTTGCGAAATACCTTGATGGAAAAGTGCTAAAGGGTATTAGTGGGGATTTTTTCCCTGATAAAGAAATGTTTCATATATCTTTTGGTGATACACTTGAAACGGGTGAAACAATCACTGTGAATGTTAGTGAGTTAAAGGCGGTATTTTTTGTTAAAGATTTCGAGGGGAATAAAGAATACACAGAAAAAAAGGATTTTAATTTGACCAGAATGATAGGGAGAAAGGTCAAAGTAAAATTTCACGATGGTGAGGAAGTCTGGGGCTATGTTCAAGGTTTTTCTCCAGAGGCTAAGGGTTTTTTCCTGTTCCCAACCGATCCCAAGAGTAATAATACCAGGATTTATGTCCTTAATAAATCTGTTGAATCTGCCAGTCTGGTGGAATAGGGATCCGAATAATTGTTATACAAAATGTTATGAATATGCCTGTTTTGTTCTATAAAAGAATCTCTTTCGTAATCTTCTTTATAGTGTTATTCCTTCAATTTGAAGCCCAAAACCTTACATTTAATGTAGCATATATCGGATCTGAAAGTGATAGGGGTCTCAGTCATAATTGGTTTCAGGAATTGGAAAATGATATAAATCACAATGATGTTATATTAAGTGAATTAAGAAGTAATGGATTCGATTCGATAGCTTTTATTCCGACTGAGGGTTATGTCAATTGTATCCAGCGGATGAACATCGAGGAATTTGAAGCGGTATTCTGCAATGCAGTTGTGTTTTGTGAACAAAAGGGGAATTATAAACCTGTCTTGCAGTTAAGAACAAAAAGAGACCAGTGGCGATCTTTAGGCGGTCAGCCTGTTTTACAATACGGTGTTATATTTGTAAGCGGAGATTGTGAAATTGCTAAAAGTGACAATCCATCTGAAAACGAAATAAGAGATTTTATTAGTAAAAATCCGATGGGTTTTGTTAGCCAGTATAGTGCTGCTGGTTACATCCTTCCAATGTTAAAAATCAGAAGAGATTATGATACAAATCCGAGTGAACTAATCTTTTGTAAAAGCTCTGAGGATGTTGTTAAATATGTTGTGAGCGGACTTATTGAGATTGGTGCCTGCGAAAATGGTGTTATAGAAGAGGTGTTTGGTCAAACTAACCTTGATGAGGACTCAATAAACAAGGCTATAAAAGTGCTTTTTACAACGGAACCTATTCCAACCGATCCGTTTGTTATTAAAGAAGAATATTTGCCAGAAAAATCCAACTTGGGTAAGGTGCTGAAAGATTTTTTGCGTGATTACTATAGCAAAAAAACTGAAGGTGATATACATTTAGAAGCAAGTAGAAATGAGTATTATAAGGACTTACGCGAATTAATTAAACAATTCGCACAAGGGAAATAAATTTATCCCAAAATAGAAAAATTTTTAGGACAGAACGATGTTGCCACTACAGCCTGCGGCTCTGTCCCTACGAATATAGGATTTTTCAAGACTAATTAGGAGATTGCAATGAAGATATTTGTACCTGGTAGGATATGTTTGTTTGGAGAACATTCGGATTGGGCAGGTGGATATAGGCGAATCAATGCCGATATCGAAAAAGGATTCACTCTTATAACAGGAACGAATCAGGGTATATATGCTGATGTTGAGCCACATCCGACAAGATTGGTCGTGACATCAACAATGCCTGATGGGACAAAAATGGGTCCCTGGGAAGTTGCTATGGAAACGAGTGCATTGCTTGAAGAGGCGGAAAAGGGTGACTTCTTTAGCTATATAGCTGGTGTGGCTTATCAGATATTGACAAATTATCATATTCGCGGATTGAAAATCGATAATTATTTAACGGATTTACCTATTAAGAAAGGACTTTCTTCAAGCGCTGCTATTTGTGTGTTAACAGCAAGAGCTTTTAATCGTGTTTATGACTTGAAGATGACCATTCGTGGTGAAATGGAAGCGGCATATCAGGGGGAAATCCTTACACCATCACGATGTGGTCGGATGGATCAGGGATGCGCCTTCGGTAATCGCCCGGTTCTTATGGTTTATGATGGTGATAGACTCGATTGTAATGAATTTAAGGTAAAAAGCGATTTGTTTCTTGTATTAGTAGACCTTTGCGCGAAAAAGGATACAATGGAAATTCTTAATCGTTTGAATAAATGCTATCCATTTGCTGAAACGGATATTGAGAAAGGTGTTCAGAAGTATCTGGGAGAAATAAATAGACAGATTGTCGACAAGGCGAAGGATGCTGTTATCAATGGCGATGCTGAAAAGATTGGTAAATTAATGGTCGAAGCACAACGGGAATTCGATAAGTATATGATTCCTGCTTGTCCTTCGGAATTGACCGCAAAGATACTCCATAAAGTCCTGAACTATAAGCCTATTCAGCAATATATTTATGGAGGAAAAGGAGTAGGTTCTCAAGGCGATGGAACAGCTCAGTTTATCGCAAAAGATGAAGAGTCACAAAATAAGGTTATTGAGATAATCGAAAAAGAACTTGATATGCCTTGTTTGAAATTGAACCTGAGATCAGGAAGTCGTGTGAGAAAGGCATTAATTCCTGCAGCAGGTTTTGGGACAAGATTGTATCCTGCCAGTAGGGCTACTAAAAAGGAATTTTTCCCGATTATTGATAATGATGGAATCGCCAAACCGGCTATATTGTTGATATTGGAAGAGGCTTTGAATGCTGGTATAGAGGAGATTGGGATTGTCATTCAGCCTGATGATGCAAAAGATTTCGAGAATTTTTTCAATGTTCAGGTTTCCATCGAAAATTATAATAAATTGCCGAAACATTTTCAGGATTACTCTAAATATATTCTCGATGTCGGAAGAAGAATTACTTTGATTAAACAAGAACGACAGGAAGGTTTTGGACATGCGGTTTATTGTGCGAAAGACTGGATTGGAAATGAACCTTTTTTGCTTCTTCTCGGTGACCATATCTACACATCCAATACCGATATTGCCTGTGCGAGACAGCTGATGGATATTTTTGACATTCACGGAACAAGTACTGTCGGATTGAGAATGACTCCCGAAAAGGATATCGTAAATTTTGGGACGGCTACAGGTGTATGGCTTGATCCGAGACATCTTTTATCTATTTCCGAATTTGCGGAAAAACCTAATATCGAATATGCACGCTCTAATTTGACAATTGAAGGGTTGAAAGAGAGTGTTTATCTCACGATTTTCGGAATGTATATTATCAAACCACAGATTTTTGATTATCTTGAGGAACATATTAATAATAATGTCAGAGATCATGGTGAGTTCCAGTTGACATCTTGTTTAGAGAGATTGAGACAGGAAGATGGTTTTCTTGGATACATTGTCGAGGGGAAACGGTATGATTTGGGAATACCTGATTATTATCTGCAAACGCTGATAGACTTCAGAAATAGACAGAAATCAGAAGAGTAAAATAAAGACTTATATTAGACGCGGATTGACACGGATAAACACAGATGAAGATAAATAAAATAATCTGTTTTATTAAATGTAGTGAGCACCTTCAGGTGCGT
>CAZYWQ010000247.1:0-2322 GCA_964651675.1 uncultured Candidatus Sumerlaeota bacterium
GAGGTATTCTAAGCACAGGATATATCAATCTTACAGATGAAATCTCGATTGATAGTTTGCATAACACCTATAAAGATTTTTACAAAGATGCTAAATTCGTAAGAGTATTATCAATCGATGAATTACCAACCATTAATGGTGTTGCATACACTAATTTCTGCGACATTGGTCTCGCAATCGATAAATTCGAGAAACCTATAAAACACAATTCGATGACAATTTACGGAAGAATTATTGTAATAGCTGCCATTGACAATCTCATCAAAGGCGCATCAGGACAGGCAATCCAGAATATGAACCTGATGATGGGATTCGATGAAACGGAAGGACTCCTATAAAATAAGAATTGCCAACGCTGCCTTTCCTATAATCATCCCAACAATTCTAATTGATATGTTAATCGCAAGCTTGCAGCCATCCATTTTTCAATCCAGCTTTTTCGAATGCACTCATGGCAAATTCATATTCTTTCTTTGTCACCCTCCTATTAATCATCTCCATATTCATCGCCTTATTTGCAGGAAAATACTGACTCATTAAACTAATATAAGCATCCTTCGAGATATTATTAGCAATATACTCAAGCACCTTTTCGGTTTCTGAAATATTTCCCGGTAATACAAGATGCCTGATAATTAATCCCTTTATACCAACTCCATTCTCATCACACCTCAGATTCCCTACTTGCCTATACATCTCCTTAAGAGCTTCCTGATTATGTTTAACATATCTTACAGCATTGGAATATTTCTGAGCCATTTTATCACTAAAATACTTTGCATCCGGTAAATAAATATCGATAATGCCATCAAGCAATTTCAATGTCTCGATTTTTTCATATCCACTTGTATTATAAACAAGAGGCAGTCTGAATCCCTTTTCTATAGCCATCTTGAGCGATGCTATGATTTGAGGAACAAAATGAGTTGGCGTAACAAAATTCACATTATGAACATTTTTATTCTGAAGCCACAAACACATATCAGCAAGTTTTTCAAGGCTTACCTCTTTCCCATTACCGAGTTGACTAATAGGATAGTTCTGGCAAAAAACACATCTCATAGTACAGTTTGCAAAAAATATTGTTCCCGAACCACTTTCACCCGATATAGGCGGTTCTTCACCGTTATGAACATTATAGCTTGCAACAATTGGATTGATTCCTGATTTGCAAAATCCCAGTTTTTTTGATTTATCATTAGTGCGATCAACACCACAATTTCTTGGACACAACTGACAACTCTTCAGAATTTTATAAGCCGTATCAATTCGCTTATCCAATTCCCCCGAATTATACAGATGCATATATGATGGATAATTATTACTCATAGATTAAAAACAAATCATTCACCATTAATTTCAACAAACATTTATCAAAATTAATCAACTCACAAGCAACAAAAATTATCATCATCTACCCAAAGACTGATGTGAAATAAATAAAATATAAGTGGAAAAATGCGGATTCTTTCCTAAAAACTCTTAGTTATTTGACACATTGATATTGTGCTTACAATCAAAACTTCTCATTTGGTATATGGAATGTTACTAAGTACAATATCTTGTATTTAATATAATAAAATGCAGCCTTTAAATATCCTAAGGTTTGTTACAAATTAATAGTTAGTTAGATTTCGGGTTGCGATGTTATAAACAACTGATAATACGGAGCTTAATGGCCTCAAATTTTTTCACTTTTTTTTCTATTTTCGGTTGATTTTTGTTGACAAGAACTGCAAGAAAATGAAATAATTATTCTCTTATAATTTCAATAAAACTTTTCTCAAAAAGGAAATGAAAAATTGAGCACAAAAGAAATAGTTTCAAATCATTACACCGCCGAAGACATAGATGTATTAGAGGGTCTTGAACCTGTTAGAAAACGACCAGGTATGTATATTGGCGATACAGGTCCAAGTGGTTTACACCATCTCGTTTATGAGGTTGTGGATAATAGTATCGATGAAGCTCTCGCTGGTTTTTGTAATAATATCTATGTCATTTTACATATTGATGGGGCTGTAACTATTACAGATGACGGAAGAGGTATTCCCACCGATAAACATCCTGTATACAAGGAGTTATCAGCCGTTGAGATCGTATTGACCAAACTTCACGCTGGTGGAAAATTCAGGAAAGGCTCTTATAAAGTATCTGGTGGTCTACACGGAGTTGGTGTATCTGTAGTTAATGCACTTTCAAAAAATTTCGAAGTTGAAATCAAACAAAAAGGAAAGGTTTTTCAACAGAGATATGAATTTGGGAACCCTGTTACAAAGCTCAAGGTTATCGGTAAAACATCGAAAACTGGCACAAAAATAA
>CAZYWQ010000247.1:2332-5083 GCA_964651675.1 uncultured Candidatus Sumerlaeota bacterium
TTTATCCCGATGACAAGATTTTCGAGACCACAGAATTTTCATTTGACATCTTATCGAACAGACTCAGAGAACTTGCATTTTTGAACGGTGGTGTAAAAATAATAATCGAAGATGAAAGAATTGGTAAATCACATAAGTTTCTCTTCAAAGGTGGCATCGTCGAATTCGTAAAATTTCTTAATCAGAACAAAACAGTAATCCACAAAAATCCTATCTATATATCAAAAGATAAAAACATCGAAAAAGAAGATGGTTCCGAAGATACTTACAGTGTCGAAGTTGCCATTCAATACAATGATACATATAGGGAAAATATATTCGCCTTCGCCAACAGTGTTAACACAATAGATGGTGGAACACATCTAAGTGGATTCCGTTCCGCACTAACACGAGTTGTGAATAACTACATTAAAAAAAGTGATCTGGCAAAAAAATTCCCTGATAACCTAACAGGAGATGACCTAAAAGAAGGACTGACCGCTGTCATAAGTGTAAAAGTACCTGAACCACAATTCGAAGGACAAACAAAAGGAAAATTAAGAAACAGCGAAGTCGAAGGAATTGTCAATTCCATTGTCAATGATGGATTATCGACATTCTTTGAAGAGAATCCACCTGTTGCAAGACAGGTTATCCTGAAAGCCATAAATGCGGCAAAGGCTCGTGAAGCAGCCAGAAAAGCTCGAGCATTAGCACGAAGAAAAGGCGCTCTTGATGCAGGCGTATTACCAGGGAAGCTTGCTGACTGCACAGAAAAAGATCCTGCTTTAAGCGAATTATTTCTCGTTGAGGGAGATTCAGCAGGAGGTTCTGCAAAACAAGGGCGTGATAGACACTTCCAGGCTATTCTTCCTTTAAGAGGAAAAGTTATTAATGTCGAAAAAGCAAGGCTTGATAAAGTGCTGGGAAATGAAGAGATCAAAACACTTATTACTGCCTTCGGAACAGGAATAGAAGATGAATTCGACATCAATAAATCCCGCTATCACAAACTAATCATTATGACTGATGCAGATGTGGATGGTGCTCATATTAGAACACTTCTTCTTACATTTCTCTTTAGACAAATGCAAAGCCTTATCGATAAAGGCTATGTTTACATCGCCCAACCACCTCTTTACAAAGTCAAAAAAGGCAAGATCGAACAATACATAGACACAGAAGATAATATGAACGAATTCCTGATTGATCTTGGTATAAAGTCAATCAAATGTTCTATGTCAAAAAACAATAAATTTGTAGAATTATCCGAAGACCAACTCAAAAAATTAATTAACTCACTGATAGATCTTGAAAAACTATCTCATGTTGTCACAAGAAAAGGAATTTCACTTAATGAATACATCTTGCAGAGAGATTCTAATACTCAACAACTTCCGAAATATATGGTTCTCAAAAAGGGAGAAAAAATATTTTTCTATAATGAAGATGATCTGATAGATTTCGAAGAAAAGGAAAAAGAACTTAAATTGGAATTTGAAGTTGAAAAGAAGGCAAACGGAGAAGATGACTTAGATACGGAAGGTATCGACGATGAAGAGTTTCTAAGCGATAAGGTAAACAATAAAGCTCAGAAAAAATCAAAGAAGCCTGAAAAAGAGGAGAAAAAGTCAGAGAAAAGTGAAGAAAGCGAATCTCAGATCAATCTCTTCGAGTTTACCGAATCACAAGACATATCAAAAATACTAAAAAACATCAGCAAATTCAATATCGATGTAACCAAATACAAACCAACAAGAGTTGCCGTTAATGATAAGCCCATCATAAAAATCGATGATGGCAAAAAAGAACAACCAATCTACAATCTTGTCGATTTTCTAAACATCATTAAAGAATACGGTAAGAAAGGCGTTACCATTCAGCGATACAAAGGACTTGGTGAAATGAACCATGAGCAGCTATGGGAAACCACAATGAATCCAAAGACAAGAAAACTAATTCAGGTAAAAATGGAAGACCTTGCAGAAGCAGAAAATGTTTTCACAGTACTGATGGGTGATCAAGTCGAACCGAGAAGAAAGTTCATCCAGAAGCACGCACCAGAAGTAAGAAATCTCGATATATAAAAAATATGTGATTGTTAGGGACAGAACATCGTTCTGTCCTATTCGTAGTTAATCTCTAAAGGAGCCAAAAGATATGTATGATCAAAGAGAGCGCATAGTAGCCATTGACATAGAAGATGAAATGAAAAATTCCTATCTTGACTATGCAATGAGTGTAATCATCGGCAGAGCATTACCCGATGTCAGAGACGGACTCAAACCCGTTCACAGACGAATCATATACACGATGAATGCACTTGGACTACAAGCAGGTAAATCATACAAAAAATGCGCCAGAATTGTCGGAGACTGTATGGGTAAATTCCACCCACACGGTGACTCAGCAATTTACGATACACTTGTTCGATTAGCTCAAGACTTTTCTCAACGCTATCCACTTGTTGATGGACAGGGAAACTTTGGTTCTATAGATGGTGATCCACCAGCAGCATACCGATACACCGAAGCAAGAATGAGCAAGATTGCCGGTGAGCTTCTGACCGATATAGACAAAAACACAGTCGATTTTAAACCTAACTTTGACGGTGAAGAAACAGAGCCAGTAGTCCTTCCATCTGCCATTCCCAATTTACTCATTAATGGCTCATCAGGAATCGCCGTAGGAATGGCAACCAACATCCCGCCTCATAATCTTTCTGAAACCGTTGATGCAGTTATTGCCTTTATCGACAATCCTTCCATCACA
>CAZYWQ010000248.1:0-5057 GCA_964651675.1 uncultured Candidatus Sumerlaeota bacterium
ATAGAACATATAGTATTTCCATTTGTTATAAACAATGTGAGGTGCCCAGAGATGCACTTCTTTCCAGGGATCTTCAACCACCATAAGTGCGAAAGGTTGCTTTTTCCAGGGGAACTGAGTCAAAATTTTTGAGGTTGCATGAGCGAGATTATTTTCTGACAATGGTTTCGCAGGTTCTTCATGCGTAATTCCAATTAGATGCCAGATGCCATCTTTCCCAAGAAAGAAACAATGGTCGTTGATGTACCATTTTTCTTTTTCGCCAATACTCGGATTGTAAATGCGATTGAATTCACCTGCGAGGACTATGGGAACAAATGTACTTTGCACTTGTTTATCACAGGCTCGAATATCATCGACATTAATATGTCCCCAACCACCTTTCGCATTGTCGACAATCTTGAAATAACACTCCTCACCAATATAGTCGCTGACATCCCAGTATTGTCTTGTCATTCCTTCCGCATCCAGCCCTGTTCCTTTCTTTATGATGTAACCATCTTTTTTCTGAATCAGTGCAATATAAAGGTTTTCAAGGTTTTTACCACCACCGATAAGTAGACTAATAAAATTTTTCTTGATGGTGAATGGTTTTGAATGGAGTTCACCGACTAAAGAGTCGTCGTAGTCCGATCTTTTACTACCACCTGTTTCTGTGGTCCCAATAAAATATTTACCTTGCTCATTGAATCTGATTCCCTGCCGAAATGCCATAGTCGGTTGTTTCTTTAGGTCACCGGAAATAATTGTCCAGCCACTTAAATCGCCACTTTCGAAATCTTCAATCACCTCTTCTTCGATAGCCTGCTTGGACCCTGAATAAGCGGTATAAAAACATATCACAAAAAACGATACAATAAACATAAAACAGAGAATAATGCTTTTTCGTCTCATTATAATCCTCCTTTTAGTAGATTATTTTATAAGACTTAATATAATACCTTCTCTTAATTTGGCAAAGTAAAATTGAGAGAAAGACTATTTGAATTAAATCGAAGTGTCATCATTTAAATTTACCCTCGTAGACAAATCGTACAGAGTCTGCATAGGCGCGATATTCGAAAGCCTCATTCGGTTTCGCCGTACCAGGACTTGCATCAAGAGTAACGCTCCCTTTTTCGGGATTTAATCCCTTTTTGAATTTGTAAACACCAAGACTGTGCCATATCTTATTGTTTCGGTCAGGAGTTCCGGGTCGACCGTGTTGTTGTAATGGCACTATGTTTTTACCTTTATTATGCTTGATTACATAACGCGTATCATTAGCATTTGAGCCATAGGAAAAAATCGTGAACACTTCATAATAGCCTGCTTTGGGAATATCAGGAGTGAAACAAGCATAGGATGGATCGGCATTGCCGTAAGTGAATCTTGCTCCTTTGCCCATTAGACGAACATCTTCCACTTTCGCATAACTATCTCTGAAATCTTCTGTTTCTTTGTAATAAGGTTCAGGAGTAACAGATCCCCATTGATCACGCACTTCGATTATAATCTCATCACCCTTTTTGAAACCTTGCTTCAGAGCGACTTTCCGAGCAAGGTCATAGCGTGCTCGTTGAAGGGTTTCTTTCGATACAATCATCGACTTTGGAACAAGATTATCGCTATCAGTAGGCAATTCAATCTTTGGTTTTTCATATAATTCATTTTTAGGAGATGTTTTAATGAGTTCTTCGATTTCTCTCAAACTTTTATCGAGTTTGGTTATCGCCTTATCATCAGGATTTTTAATGCCTTCAAGATAGGATTTCAATCCTTCGAGTAAGATTTTATTTTCAGCTCTTTTTGCTTCGCCATATAATTCATCAATAATTTCCAGACCTTTATCCATATCACCTGATGAGAGTTGCCAAATGCGCTGACTAATATAATTAACACATTCATCGCCAGTCGGAATTTTTTTCTTATTTTTAATCTGCTCAGGATTCACATCATAGAAGAAAACGACACTCCGATAATCTGCGCTAACATTATTCTGTGCGCCATGCTCGATTTTTGCATCGATTGTATTTTGATATGGTACAGGATCTGTGATGTGCCAACGATAAGGTGTCGCTTGCATTATGTCATCTGTTTTTCCATACACAGGGAATCCGTGCAATGGAAGCGCACCTGGCTGATTCAATCGGTTATTCACGGCGTACCATCCGCAATTGAAATAATCTTCGGTTCCAGTGCCATGAATCGCCAATTCACCATCCACAATAAACACTTCATCGCCTTCAAGCCAAATAGGTTGATTCCATTTTCCTTCCGTAACAAGATGAACACCGATGTAATGTCCCTGTCCCGAAATATTGAGGAATGGATAATACAGACCTTCTTCTGTTGGCAATTGCTCAAAATAATTTATGTGAAAATATCCAAATTTACCAGCCTCAAGATTTGTTTGTTGTAAGATGATTTTAATCGTTCCTTTAAAATTATTTTCAGATGCGATTTTCAGTACGGCTGAATCCTGATAAGGCATTGGTGCGAAATTGTAATAACCATCATCGCAGTTTCCAAGTAACAAAGATTGAAAGGGTTTAGGATTAAAAGACTGTCCGAACAAATATGCCATTGGAGCTTCGATGGCAGGACTTTTCGCATTATCAAAGGTTAATGATATGGTACTTGATAGTGCTGCATCTTTTTGAGACCCATCGACATTCAGATATATAGCCCGAATCATATAATTTCCTTTTGGCAAATTAATGATCTTTGGCTGTCCTGATTTAATAGCAATTTCATATTCTTTATTGGTACAATTCTTAACTTTTAAAGCTGAGAAATTACCAAGTGATGACCAGACTTTCACAGCTTCGGCAAGTTTTTCTTTCTTTTCTGGAGTCATCTCCATCGAAAATGTTTCGATTCCTTCCGCATCAGAAAACTCATTGTATGTAAGTTGATAAAATCTTACACCTGTTCCTTCGATGACGACCTTGCATCCGTTTCGATAAGGAATCGGTACATAACAGTAGAAGCCGCCAATAGCTGATCCAACCAGAGGTTTAGGGAACTGCTCAAGTTCTCCAGAAAATATTTTTTCTAAAGGCACATCCACAACGGGTTTTTCGGAGCCATCCAAATAAATCATAATGTGTTCACCTTTTCTATCAAGCAAACCATCTATATTTATCACAGAATGAGTGAACCACATTCGCTGAATGCATCCTGTACCTTCCATTTCGGCAATCACACTGTTTCCGTTTTCTTCCCTGAGTTTGGAATATGTCCCCTGAAAGCCATCATTATTTCCTCCGGTTCTATCGTAACTGCTGAACATTTTGCATTTTGCTCCAGGACGCAATAGTGGTAGATATTCCAGATTATAAAGTTCCTCAACTGAACCTTTCGGCTCATATCCTTGTGCAAACAAAGAACAAAGTAATAAGACCAGCAGAATAACAACGAATTTCTTAATGATTAACTTCATTTTAATCTCTCCATTCAGATTTTTCATTTGCCAATATTAAGTGAAATCATCTTTAGAATTGTAAAATCTGTAGCAATAACAATAACAAACATCAAGTTGAAAAATTGAGTTAAAAGAAAAAACTCACAAATATCGCTTTGAAGCCTTTGTATACTAATTAATAATTTTGGATTGACAAATGGTATTTTTTTTACAATATGTAAGTTTACTTCCTATACCTTAAAACCAAATACAAATAAATACTAATTTTAAGCCTATTTTCAAGAAAGGGGTATAATCATGCAAAAGAAACATTTTAATTCAGTTTTCAGAAAATTATTTCTCTTCTGTTTAATAATATTAGTTCGTCTTTTATTGCCGACAATTTCTTTGTCTGTGACCCGTTATGTTCCGAGCCAATACTCAACAATTCAAGCTGCGATTGATGCCTGTAATAATTCCGGCGATGAAATCATTGTTTCAGCTGACACTTATGTTGAGAATATCGGTATTGGTGGTAAAAACATCTATATAAGATCAACCGATCCTACAAATCCTTCCGTTGTTGCAACAACTATCATTGATGGTAACAATAGTGGTTCTGTAGTTTATTTCAGCGGATCTGAAACCTCCGATTGTATCCTCTCAGGATTTACTATTACTAATGGTGATGGAGGTAAAGGTGGCGGTATCTGGGGAGGTGGCACTAATGCTACAATTCAATACTGCAGTATAAGGGACAATATCACCACATCTGGTGTATGGTGGGATGGTAATGGTGCGGGACTTGATGACTGTGACGGATTAATACAATACAATAATATTTACAACAATATTGCTGATGGTGATGGTGGTGGTTTAGACGACTGTGATGGTCTTATTCAGTATAACGATATTTATAATAATCAGGCGGTTGGAACAGGTAAGAACGGTGGTGGACTGCATAAGTGCAATGGGATTATAAGACAGAATACCATTAGTGGAAACTCTGATTACTATGGTGGAGGAGGAATTGCTCTATCGGATGGAGTGATTCAAAATAATACTATTAAAGAAAACACTACTCTCGGTAATGGAGGTGGATTTTTTCAGTGCAATGGTACAATTATGAACAATCTTATTTTCAAAAATGATGCACAGGTTGATGGAGGAGGATTATTTGAGTGTGATGGTACGATTATTAATAATACAATAACTGAAAATATAAATCATGGTGCTGGGGCTGCTGGTGTTGAACAGTGCAATGCTTTCATCATCAATAATATTATTTACGATAATGATTCCCCAATGTACAGACAGATTTTCGATAGTGCTGATCCCTTTTACTGCTGTATTGAATACTGGGCAGATGGTGGTCCTGGTAACATCAACAGTGATCCACAATTTGAGAATCCATCCATAGAAGATTATCGCCTTCAATCAGGCTCTCTATGTATTAATTCGGGATATCTATATCGTCTTTATACTGATTATATAATGGATATGGATTCAATGTGCCGTTTAGTTGGAAGTACAGTTGATATGGGTTGTTACGAATACGGTGCAACATCAGATGTTGACGGTGACCTGCTCGCAGATAGTGATGAATCAACTTATAGCTGCAATGTAAGTAATTCTGATACTGACAGTGATGGTCTACTCGATGGTATTGAGA
>CAZYWQ010000249.1:0-5050 GCA_964651675.1 uncultured Candidatus Sumerlaeota bacterium
CGACAGGTTATTACCGAATTAACAGAGCACGCTGCTGATGAACTTCGTCATGCAGGATTATTAGTTGACAGAATATTACAATTGGATGGCACACCAGTTTTAAAACCAGAGGATTGGTACAAATTGACAAACTGTGGCTATGATGCTCCGGAAGATTTTGCTGAAATAGCAATCGTTAAACAGAACATTAAAGGTGAACAATGCGCAATCGATGTTTATAATAAATTGGTTAACTTTGTTGTTAATAAAGATCCGATAACTTACGGTATTGTTTTACAGATTTTACAAGATGAGGTTGAACATGAAGATGACCTCCAGACTATTCTTGAGGACATTGAAAGTAAAAAATAAGAATATATAGTCTTTCAAATAATCAGTATAAAGGAGGCGATTAGTATGGGTAATATTGGAGACTTGTTTCAAACAGCAGATTGGAAGAAAGAAAAGCATAGTCCCGTGATTGAGCTTCCAGAAAAGGTACAGAAGGATAAAATAATTGAACTGAAAGTTAGTATCGGAAAAGAAATACCTCATCCAAATAAAACTGAACATCATATCAGATGGATTTCTGTTATGCTTCATCCAAATGGAGAAAAATTCCCTTATGAAATTGGTAGATATGAGTTCAATGCTCATGGTGCTTCTGTAAATGGACCTGATACAAGTACAGTTTATACAGAACCATCTGTTGTCTGTTCGTTCAAAACGGGAAAGTCCGGCAAGATTATTGCTTTTTCATATTGTAATATTCACGGTCTTTGGTCAAATACTGCCGAATTGAATGTTGAGTAATATTATATTGTAATAATTTTTATGTATCCCACTGATGGCATTATTCAGATAAGCAATTTGAAAAATCGGGAATTTAATCTATCAGTGGGTTTCAATTTTATTTTATAAACAGTTTTAATCAGCTAATTATTTGATGAGGGAGTGAAACATTATGTCTGATGAAAAAATCAATGTTACTCCGGAATTGTGCTCCTACACTGATGATAGACACACAATGTTGTTTGTTGAAATTGCTATTCCTGGTGTAAAGAAAGAAAACATAAAATTAAAAATGCACGAGGATAGTTTCTCATTGTCTGCACCAACGGATGATACTAATTATGTTACCACACTTTCATTTTGCTGTCCTGTAAAGCCTGAACATGCAAAAGCGTCCTATGATAATGGACTATTGAAAATTCAGGTACCATTTAAAGACCCTATGGAAGATGCTATAAATGTACCTATTCAGTAGGATAAGTTCATAATCATTATTTAAATTTTATTATCCATAAATGTTGCGTTACAATCTCTCAGAGGTCTTATAAAAGGGGATTTTTCTTAAATGCATAAAAGACAATCTTTTTATGAGTTAGAAAGCAAACATAGAATAGAATCTTTGTTTGTCTTTTTGATATTATTTGTCATCTATGTCGTAGCCATCGGAACACTCTATTTTTTCGCTTTATTATTTTTAAGTATAGTCTCAATGGGGGGATTCGTACCTACCTATCAAACGAAACATCTTTTAGGAATTGTCAGTATTGCCTTAATCATTGTGATATTTCATTGGTTAAACATCAAGAAAAATGGAGCCCGTTTTATTTTACGGGTACTAAATGCACAAGAACCTGATAAAGATGATTTGTACCATAGAAAATTAATTAATATGGTTCAAGAAGTTGCATTAGGTGCTGGTTTTAAGAAACCTTTAAAACCCTATGTTGTACCTTCATCAGCCGTTAATTCATTTGCACTTGTAGATACTAAAAGGGGAGGAATAGTTGGAGTTACTGAAGGAGCTATTGCTGTTCTTGAACGAGATGAGCTCCAGACTGTTATAGCTCACGAATTATCTCACATAATGAGAGGTGATGCTTTTTATGTGACATTAGTGTGTTCCCTTACTAACTTTTTAAACAGCATTGCTGAGTATATACAGCCAAAAGGGGATAGGGATAGGCGAATATTTTCTGAATATCAAGATAATGCGCAAGCAACAGCAGCCCAATTTTTATTGTACTTCCTGGTAAAGATGATTTATGGTACGATGAAGATGTTGAGCTTGCTAATCAGTCGACAAAGGGAGTATCTTGCCGATGCAAGCGCTGTAGAATTTACGAGAAATCCAGATTCTCTTGCCAGGGCTATCTATAAAGCTCATAAATATTTTTCATTTATCGGAGATTATACACAAACTTATAGTCCAATTTTTATTGTTGCACCAGAAAGTCTCGGAGAAGTAACGAAAGATAATGTCTTTAAAAGAATGTTTAGTACACATCCACCTGATAGAGCAAGAATTGAGAAACTCTTAATTATGACTGGTGGAACCTACGATGATTTATCGAGAGAGGTCGTATCAAAAGAAAAGATAAAAGATACTGCGAGAGAAGAGATTAAATCTGTTGATGAAGAAAAAGGTGAAATTGTTGGTGTTCCTATTAGTTTATTTGGCATTGGAGAATTAGTAGAAAGTATAAAGGGAAAATCATTTCAAACAAAAACTAATGGAGCAAAAGCTAAGGGAAAATTTTGGGAAGTTCGAGATTGTCATGGTCAATGGTTAGGTCCATTTAGAACAAATGAATTATTCGGAATTCCCTGGTTCACAGGATTAAGCAGAGTCAGACCAGCAGGAAAGGAAATTGAATTAACAGCACGCTCTTTTCCGGAAATCTTAGAGGGATTTAAAAATGTCGGCACCTCAAGTTTTGGCAAGGGAGAATGTCCGTTCTGTCAGACCCAACTGATAAATTGTTATTACGAAGGTGTGCCTATTAAAATATGTCATAAATGTGGTGGAAGATTGATTGGTAAAGATAAAATAATGAGAATCATCTCTCGCAAAGGTATTAGAGCATCGGATTTTTTAAAAGAGAAAACACGGCAATGGGTTAAAAATAATTATCTCAATCCTGAAAAAGTAGGGAAATTCGATAGGTCTTCACCGAATTATTTAAAGGATGAAAAATCGCATTATTCTTGTCCACAGTGTGGTGCAATAATGAGAAGAAGACCATTCAGTTTACAATATTTTATTCTTGTGGATGATTGTGGTTTCTGTAAGTCTCTATGGTTTGATGGTGATGAACTTGAAATGTTACAGGTTATAATTGAAGAAAAAATGATGCGATAATGTATATAAAAAAAATTAACATACAAAAACCTGTCAAATTAATCTGTAGCTTATTATTCACTTCCCAGGAACTACTCATAAAAACCGAAAACACATTAAGCGAAGAATTTGGCTTAATCGACCTTCATTCCGATCTAATTCCATTTGATATGACTGATTATTATGTTGATGAATTAGGCAAAAATATTTTGAGGAAGTACATATCCTTTGAGAAGTTGATTGATATTGTTAAATTACCAGACATTAAAATATGGACAAATAAGATTGAAATAGATTTGGAAAACAAAGAAACAGATAAAAGAAGAGTAAATATCGATCCGGGCTACCTAACACTTTCAAAAATGGTTCTTGCGACAACTAAAAACTATTCTCATAGAATCTACCTACGAGATGGCATCTACGCTGAAGTTACTCTTCATTATCAAAATAAAAGTTTCATTCCCTGGGAATGGACATATCCAGATTATAAACTTAAAAAAACTATTGCTTTCTTTACTAATGTTAGAGCAATTTATAAAGAACAATTGAAAACAGTATAAAATTCCGAAGGTGTTAATCTATTTTGGGTAAGAAAAAGCAGACAATTAGTATTGATAGTGTGTTAAACAAAATTGATAGGGGAGAGGTCTCACCTGTTTATCTGCTCTACGGAAAAGATATGGTCAAAATCTATGAAAGTAAAGATCGGATAGTGCCGAAATTGATTCCCGAATCAGTTAGAGATCAGAATCTTAAGGAATTCTACACATCAAGTACTCGCCCACTTTCTTTATCATCTATTATCAACGATATTATCGATGAATTGTTGACAATACCATTTATGTTCGAATCCAAAAAAGTTGTTGTTGTTTATGATCCCATAGAATTAAAAAAGCCTAAAAGAAAAAACAAAAGTAAGGTCAAGGTTAAAACTGAAAAAGATAGTAAACACATTGTTAGATTTTGCAATCTTATAGATAATCTCACATCTTCTACTATTATGATAATTATTTTTTCTGAAGATGATGCAAAACAAAAAGAGATTAATGAGAGCTCAAAAATCTTCAAAAAAATAGATGAGAAAGGTCTGATTATTCAACTTGGCGTATCAAATCTTTTGTTTGATTTCGTAGATTTTTTATTGCAAAGGAAATGTTCTAATTCCATTCAGACATTTAGAGAATTGGTTTCATCAGGTCAGGACCCTAATATGTTTCTTGGATTTCTAATTTCAAGCATTAGATTATTATATCAAACAAAAATTTTGTTGTTTGATAAGAAAGATACCAATCTTCAAAAATATTTATCTGAAGCTGATTCATTACCCGCAAATGGTAAACAGAATATCCTAAAACAAAGCGAATATAGGATGAAAAAGTTTATAGGTTTTTCTAATAATTTCACTATGAAGGAATTGGATGAATATTATGAAAAGCTTTTTGAACTCGATATGAAATTGAATCCGACACAATTAGATATTTATGCACCTGATCCTTTGATTGGTTTTGAACAATTTATAGTTGATTTTTGTGAAAAAAGATAGATTTGCTAAAGTATCTTCTAAAGATAGGACATATAACATAAGTATTATGAGTGCTATGAAGAAGAATATCAATCTAAATACCGAACCAATTAAGATAGAAAAATCATCTAATAATTGCCTAAATTGTAACAAACCACTAACAGAAGAAGAACGCCATCCATCGATTTTAAGTCAAGAAAAATCAAAAGATTCTGGCTTTGAAAGGAAAGATTTTTGTAATGAATGCTGGCTGAAAATTCAATATAAGGATTATTTCCTTTTTTGGATTAAAAAGCGAATTCTTTTAAAAAGCGATAAAAAACTCACCAAAAGAGAGAGAAATCAAATTATTTTGTCTTATTTTAACCATTTATTAAAAAAGAGCGAAGAACAAGAAGAAAGTATTGAAGATCAGGAGG
>CAZYWQ010000250.1:0-5032 GCA_964651675.1 uncultured Candidatus Sumerlaeota bacterium
GGTTTAAGGCAAGTCCTCGATCAGGTCCGTCTCCTACCATTATCAGTTTCGATGGAACAGATTTGATTATTTCGCTAAATGTATGGATTACATCCTGAACTCTCTTTACAGGTCTGAAGTTGGATATGTGCATTATGATTTTTTCATTTGTGTTAGCGATTTTATCTCTGCAATTTTCAGAAATTTTTTTCTGAAATTTATTGGTGTCTACGAAATTGTAAATTGTTTTAATATCTTTTTTAATGTCAAAAATGTTTATCGTTTCATTCTTTAACCAATTGGAAACAGCTGTTACTGCATCGCTTTCTTCAATCCCGAATTTTACGGCTGAAAAATATGAGGGATCTCTTCCAACTAAAGTGATATCTGTGCCGTGAAGGGTTGTGATGATTTTCACCTTTTCAGTTCTTGCCATTTTTTTTGCCAAATAAGCGCAGGTCGTGTGAGGAACAGCATAATGCGAATGTAAAATATCAATATCGTATTCTTTGATAACCTCAGTAATTGTTGTGGAGATTGCGACTGTATAGGGAGGATTGGTGAATAGTGGATAATCAAACATCTTTACTTCGTGAAAATAAATTTTGTCGAGAAATTCGCTGTCAATCCTAAAAGGAACTTTATAAGAAATTATGTGGATTTCATTACCAAGTTCGGCAAGTTGCTTGCTTAATTCGGAAGCGATAACTCCGCTACCTCCATAAGTCGGATAACAAATGATTCCTATCTTCATTTTATTCTCCATAAGTCGAATGGATTATCAAGGCGAAATGGTTTGTCGATGAAGTATGCTTCACCGTACTTGACTCCAATTTGAGAACCTAAGTATTTGGCTCTGGCTTCGATCGAATCCAAAAAGTCCTTTGTACTGATAAATGATTTTCTTTTTTTCTTAGAACGATTATAAAACTGAGATTTGAAGGCTTTTACAGCTTTCATTTTTTGAGGAAATTCTTTTGTTATATCGATGATTATGTCTGGATGAGTCATAGAGAAGTTTGGATAATATAGAATTAACTTGGGACGATGTGGTTTTTGGTTTGGAATTTTTGATTGAGGTGTTTTAATCTTGATAAGTCCTGAATAGAAAGCTGAATCCTTGAGAATTTTACTAGCTTTGATATGGTCGGGATGTCTATCGTGATAATAAGGGATAACTAATATATCACACCTTACTTTTCTAATGACTTCTATTATTTTCAGTCTATTATTGACGGAATTTTCGATTATGCTGTCGCCTAAATTGAGATTGTATCTTTTTTTTGCATTGAGAATTTTTGCAGCGTTTTTAGCTTCAATCATTCGTTCTTCCGCTGTACCATTTGTCGCTAATTCTCCCAATGTTAAATCAAGAATGTATACACCTTCGTTTCTAAGTTTATAAGCAAGTCCTCCGGCACTAAGTTCAACATCATCCGGATGTGCACCACAAAATAAAACTGTCATTTTCTTATTCTCCGCTTATCGTTTTTAGTGTTCATTCATACAAGTTAGTTGTTTTATCTTTTTGAGTTTTCCACCTCTTATGAAACCAGAAATATTGATCAGGATACTCCTTTATGATTTCTTCGAGATTCTTAGTGTGTTTCCGAGTTATTTCATTTATCAGTTTTTCTTTTTCTTCATTTTCAGGAAAACAAAATATATCTTTCACAATAATCTTATGTTTGAATATATTCTGTCTTACAATAAATAGATTTAGTATAGGAAGTTTGAGCATATTCATAAAGATTGCCGGACCTTCAAAGGTTGATGCTGGAGTTCCAAAAAAATCAACGAAGATACCGCTTCTTCTTGCATCCTGGTCGGCAAGAAAACATAAGATTTTTCCTTCTTTTAGTCTCCTGACATATTCTTTCAAAGAACCTCTTGAGGAAAGTACTTCATAACCTAAATTTATTCTTATGTTATTCAATAAATTATCAACCAGAGGATTATGCATTGGTTTTGCTATAACAAACAAAGGATAATTTTTTGTGGCAAAATATGCACCTAATAATTCCCAATTATCGAGATGTGCTGTCAATGCTATGAAATTATTCTTTTTGTCTTCTCCTCGGAGTTGTTCTATTTTATCCAGGTCATCAGATTCAACCAGTTGCTGGATGAATTCCTTTTTCATGGTTGGCATCTTCATCATTTCTACAACTGTCGTGGCAAAATTCAGATAACAATTTTTTGCTATTTTCATTTTTTCTTCTTTTGATTTTGAATCACCAAAAGCGATATCCAGGTTTTTCATTACGACTTTTCTTCTTGTCCTGACAATGTGAAAATTGAATGCACCCCAGAATCTTCCGATATAAATTGCTATTTTATATGGAATCAATCTGATGAGTATTATGAAAAATAATAAAAATAAATAGGCGATAAAATTAGAGATTTTCTTGAAAATGTGTTTTCTTTTTTTCTTCATAGTTTGGTTATGAAATTAGTTATGTGATTGAGATTTAATAAACCTGTGAAGTTATATCATTAATTCGCTTGAGGATTATTTATTATTTGCGAAATCAACAATTGCTTTAGCAAGCTTATCACCTTTGAATCTTATAACATCGTCAGCAGGTCGATTTGATAATAATTCAGCCTTCTCAATCTCTTGAATCGCTTGTGATTCTGGCAATACGTATGTGTTTAATGCTGTCCCAATAACATTTGCTGGCTTAATCCAACTGGCAGCTTCTTCGTAAATTTCTATGAGTCTCGGTAGAGGAGGAATTTTTGCAAAAGGTGGATCTCCAATTGTATTTGTTAAAGGTTTATGGCATAGAATCATCGCATCAGGTGCGCAACCATGCAACAAAGCCAATGTAACTCCCGAATAACCCTGATGAAAAAGACTTCCTTGTCCTTCAACGATTATAAAATCACTGTCCCGGTCACAATTTATTATTAACTCTTCCATTGCACCTGCCATAAAATCTCCAACTATCGCATCTATTGCATATCCGTATTTTCCTATCATTATACCGGTTTGTCCGGTTGCGATAAATTTACTTTTTTTACCAAGTTTTGTAAGCGATTGATGAATTTCCCAGGCTACAGTCATCTTGCCAACATCACAATCACTGCCGATAGTTAGTATAACCGTTGGCTTTAAAGCGAGTCCTTTTCCAGTTGCTATAATTTTATTCTTAGGTGGCATTCTAACATCAAAAATATTGCATTTATTTTCTTTTGCTAATCGAGAGAATTCATCATCTAATTGGAGAAATGTGTGAAGACCGCTGATTATGTCCATTTTGTTTTGAAGAGCTATTTTTAATGTATCACGCCATTCTTCGGGTAATTTGCCACCCATTGGTGCGATACCTATCAGTAAGGCTGTGGGATTGTACTTCAAGGCTTCATTGATGTCTTTTACGACAGGGATTCCTTTTCCTATTCCTATGACATCTGCTGAATCTTTACCTGCTTTTTTACTGTCGATTACACAAACAATCTCGTCGTTCGAATATCTAATAACTCCGATTGCTGTCTTTGAAAAATCATCTCCGAATAGTCCCTCTGCTAATATTGCAAGTCTGTAAGGTTTTTGACTTATGTATTCAATGTTGTTTGTCATAAACGGAAATCCTTCTAAATGATTTGTTTAGTCTTTTGCAGATTTGCCTATATTTTTTGCCAGATATTCTGCTAATCCAATATAATTTGATGGAGTTAAATTTTCCAACTTTTTCTTTTCAGATTTAGGGATATCCAAGTTGCTGATAAATTTTTTGATTTCTTTTTTATCGAGTTTTTTACCTCTTGTAAATGCCTTCAATTTTTCATAAGCGTTTTTCACACCACACTTTTTTAAAATGATCTGGATTGGTTCAGCAAGAATTTCAAATGAGTTTTCTAAATCTCTTTGAATAACTTTTTTATTTACATCAATCTTATCCAGTCCCTTTAATAAACTTTTATAAGCCAATAGAGAATATCCAAAAGTGGAGCCAATATTTCTCAATACCGTACTATCCGATAGGTCTCTTTGAAGCCTTGATATAGGGAGTTTGGAGCTAAGGTGAATCAGCATAGAATTGGCAATTCCTAAATTCCCTTCCGAATTTTCGAAATCGATTGGATTGACTTTGTGCGGCATTGTCGATGAACCAACTTCTGAACTTACTACCTTTTGTTTAAAATAATTGAATGAGATATAGCTCCATATATCACGAGCAAGATCAATCAGGATCGAATTGATTCGTTTTATATTATCAAAAAGCTCAGCCATAAAATCGTGTGGTTCAATCTGAGTTGTGTAAGGATTTTGCATCAGCCCTAACTTTTGTAAGAAGCTTTTTGTCAAAGATGCCCAATCAATATCTGGATATGAAATAATATGAGCATTGAAATTACCAACAGCACCGTTCATTTTCCCTAAAAGGATAATAGATTTTAAATGATTTATTTGTCGATTAAGACGGAAACAAAAATTTGCAAATTCCTTACCTACTGTTGTCGAAGAAGCACTCTGCCCGTGTGTTTTTCCAAGCATTGGAATAGAGGCATATTTCTTCGCCTTTACCTTTAGATTATTGCAAATTTTGTTTAAGTTTGGAACAATCTCATTTTTTAGAGATTCCTTAATCGTCAGTGCATAAGCGAGATTATTTATATCTTCGGATGTACAGGCGAAATGTATCATCTCGGACAAATTTCTCATCGAAGAACGAGGTAATTTTTTCTTAAGAAAATATTCCACTGCCTTTACATCGTGATTTGTCTTGCTTTCTATCTCTTTGACAGTCTGAGCATCTTTCAGAGTAAAATTTTTGTATAGATTAATTAGAAACTGCTCTTCCTTTTTAGTAATTTTTCTGATTTCTTTAATTTTTTTCTCTTTCGACAGTGTAATAAGCCATTGGATCTCAATCAGAATGCGATACTTAATCAAGGCATATTCCGAGAAATAGAGTGATAAATCCTTTATTTTATTGTTATATCGCCCATCTAAAGGCGATATGGCTAATAGAGTACTCATTTTCACCCTCTCATATATTATTGGTGAAAAACACTATGAAATATTTTTGATAGTAGATTAAGC
>CAZYWQ010000251.1:0-5029 GCA_964651675.1 uncultured Candidatus Sumerlaeota bacterium
ATCTACAGGTATCGCCTTCTGGATGTTGAAAGAAGGTTTAACGGCAAATGTTTCCAAAGGAAGTTTTATATTTATCACGATAGTATCGATGACGGCTGGTACAATTTTCCTTATGTGGTTAGGTGAGAAGATAACAGAACACGGAATTGGTAACGGAATCTCATTAATAATAATGGCTGGAATTATAGCAAGGTTTCCGAATGCAATTATCTTGATTATACATCAATTAAATCCTTTCTGGATGCTATTATTAGCAGGAATGATAATAGGAATAACGGCATTTATTGTTATTTTACAACTTGCTCAAAGAAGAATCCCCATTCAACATGCGAAAAGAGTTGTTGGAAGAAAAATGATGACGGGACAATCTACATTTCTTCCTTTGAGAATCAATACTGCCGGTGTTATTCCTATTATCTTCGCTGCCGCAATTCTGACTTTCCCAGCCACTATTATGCAGATGTTCGGTGGAAAAGAAGGCTTTTTAAAGGGAATTGCAGGTTTCTTAAGCTCTTATTCACCTTATAATTTCTATACACTTTTACAGGTTGTTTTTGGAATCGAAACTGGTGGTATCTTCTATTTGTTAAAGATAATTAATTTCTATACTTTGATTTATATAATGTTAATCGTATTCTTTTGTTATTTTTATACTGCTATCACATTTAATCCCATAGAGATAGCTGATAACCTGAAAAAATATGGTGCTTTCATCCCTGGTAGAAGACCTGGGAAGTATACTTCTGATTATATCTACTTCATTTTGAATAGAATAACACTTGTTGGAGCATTCTGTCTGGCACTTATTGCCATTATTCCTCAGGTACTGACAGTTTCATACAATATTCCCTATACAATTGCACAATTTACTGGTGGAACAGGAATGATAATTGTCGTTGGAGTTGCACTGGAAACAGTTAGACAGATAGAATCTCATTTGTTAATGAGGAATTACAGCGGATTTATGAAAAGGAGTGCTGGGAGTAAAGGCTATTAATTTTTTATAATCAGTGAATGAAAAAAAAGATGATAATAATCTTATTGGGACCGCCTGGTTGTGGTAAAGGTACACAAGCGGTTAAGCTCTTTGAAAAATACAAAATCCCTCAGATATCAACAGGCGATATACTGAGAGAAGAGTTGAAAAAGGGAACTGTTCTCGGTCGTGAGGCTAATGAATATTTCTCGAAGGGATTACTTGTCCCTGATGATGTGATGGTGAAAATAATAGGTGAGCGAATCCTCGAAGATGACTGTAAGAATGGTTTTATTCTCGATGGATTTCCCAGAACGATTTCTCAGGCTGATTCCCTCGATAAATTATTAGAGAATTTCGGATTAAAGATCGACTTCGTTATTAGCATAGTTGTTTCGGAAGAATATTTGATAGAGAGATTAGCAGGACGAAGAGTCTGTAGTAAATGCGGTGCAGCATATCACATAAAGTTTCATAAACCAAAAGTAGATGGAAAATGCGATATTTGTAACGGTGAACTTATACAAAGAGAAGATGATCAGGAAGAGACAGTAAAAAAAAGATTTAGAGTCTATCAGGAACAAACCGCTCCTTTGATTGACTATTATAAGAAAAAGGAGCTATTGCGAGAGGTTGATGGTGAGAGGGAAATTGAAACAGTATACAAATCAATTTTAGATATTTTACAGTAGAATGTTACAGCTTAATCAGAAAAAGATAGAGTTGAAAACCGATGAAGAAATCGCTCTTATGGCGAAGTTAGGTGACACATTGCGGGTTATACTTGATGAAGTGTGTCAGGCAATAAAAGTTGGAATGACGACGATTGAAATAGACAAGATGATGGAAAAAATGATACGAGCGGCAGGTGGTGAACCAACTTTTTTAGGATATAATGGATTTCCGAATTCGATATGTGCATCGATAAATGAAGAAATTGTCCACGGAATACCTTCGGATCGCAAATTATGCGATGGTGATATTATCGGAATCGATGTTGCCTTGACAAAAGATGGATTTTGTGTTGATAAGGCTATTACAGTGCCTGTTGGAGAAGTAAGCGATGAAGTAAAGAGATTATTGGAAGTGACGAGAAATGCTCTTTACATCGGCATTAACGAGGTAAGAATTGGAAACAGACTTGGTGATTTAGGCAATGCGATTCAGAATTATGTCGAGGAAAATGGATTTTCGATAGTAAGAGAATATGTCGGGCACGGTATTGGTCGCCAGATGCACGAAGGTCCTGAAGTTCCTAACTTCGGAACCAAAGGTGTTGGAAAAAGATTTGAAAAAGGATTAGTCATAGCTATTGAGCCGATGGTAAACATTGGTGGATTTGAAACGAAGGTTTTAGATGATGGCTGGACAGTTGTAACAGAGGATGGTTCTTATTCAGCACATTTTGAACATAGTGTGGCAGTAACAGACAAAGGACCTTTAATTTTGACTTAGTGAAAAATAGCTTGACAAGTAATATAGATTTTCAAACATCGTTTAATACAAATTATTATAAATAGAGTTCCCTTTTAGGGAAGGAAAAGACTTTATGGCAAAAGAAAAATCAATTGAGGTCGAAGGAATAGTGGTCGAACCATTGCCAAATGCAATGTTTCGGGTAGAATTGAGTAATGGTCATAAAGTATTAGCTCATATCTCTGGTAAAATGAGAATGAATTATATAAGAATCTTACCAGGTGATAAAGTAATGGTTGAGTTATCACCTTATGACCTTAATAGAGGTCGAATCATTTACAGATATAAGTAGATTCTTTCTACTCAATTTGATAAGAATGGATGAAATAAAATGAAAGTAAAAGCATCAGTGAAAAAAATATGTGCTAAATGCAAAATAGTGAAGAGAAAAAGAGTTATTCGAGTTATCTGTGACAATCCCAAACATAAGCAAAGACAGGGTTAAGGAGGAGTAACTGTGGCAAGAATATCAGGAGTTGATCTACCGAGAAATAAAAGAGTAGAAGTCGGATTAACTTATATTTACGGCGTAAGTAAAGCTACATCTAACAATATTTTAAGAATGGCAGGTGTTAATCCTGACACAAGAGTAAAAGATTTATCTGAAGAGCAAGTTAACAAAATATCCGCTATAATCACTTCTAATTATAAAGTCGAAGGTGATTTAAAGCGTGAGATAAGTCAAAACATCAAAAGACTAATGGATATAGGATGTTACAGAGGATTAAGGCACAGAAGAGGATTACCTGTAAGAGGTCAGAGAACCAGGACAAATTCTCGTACGAGAAAAGGACCGAGAAGAGAGCAGATCGGTAAAAAGAAGAAAACATAAGATCAAAGAGGAATAAAGTATGGCAAAACAGCAAAAGAAAACGCGCAAGAAGAAAGAAAAGCAAAGTGTAGCTCGAGGAGTGGCGCATATTCAAGCAACATTTAATAATACTATCGTTACAATAACCGATATGAATGGAAATACAATAGCATGGGCAAGTGCTGGAAGTGTTGGTTTTAAAGGATCGAGGAAAAGTACACCATTTGCAGCACAGCTTACAGCAGAAACAGCCGGTAGAAAAGCAGTCGAACAGGGAATGAAAACTATAGATGTTTTTGTTAAAGGACCCGGAGCTGGTCGTGAATCTGCTATCAGATCTTTACAGGTCGTTGGATTGGATATTAGCATTATAAAAGATGTTACACCGATTCCGCATAATGGTTGTAGACCAGCGAAAAGAAGAAGAGTCTAAGGAGGTATCACTAAGTGAGTAGAAATATAGGTCCATCTTGTAAATTATGTCGTAGAGAAGGCAAAGAATTATTTTTAAAAGGTGATAGATGCTACACGGCAAAATGCTCTATAAAGAGAAGAGCTTATGCTCCTGGTCAACACGGTCAGGGTAGGTCGAAACTTTCTACTTATGGTGTTCAGTTAAGAGAAAAACAAAAGGCAAAGAAATTCTACGGTATTCTCGAAAGACAATTCAAAAGATATTTTGGTGTAGCAAATAGAATGCGGGGAATGACAGGAACATTGCTTATTCAGATACTGGAAAGAAGATTAGATAATGTTGTATATAGAAGCGGATTTGCATTTTCTCGTGCAATGGCAAGGCAGCTTGTCAGACACGGTCATATTAGAGTTAATGGGAAAAAAGTTGATATTCCTTCTTACATCGTTGATGTAAATGATGAGGTGGAAGTGGCTGAAAAAAGTCGAGAAATGATACCCATAAAAATGTCGCTTGAAGCAGCGGGAGAACGAGGTTTTCCAGGCTGGTTGGAAGTAGATCCAGGTAATTTTAAGTCTGTTTTTAAATACATTCCTGAAAGAGAAGAAATAACTATTCCTTTCCAGGAACAAATGATTGTCGAGCTTTATTCCAAATGATTTTATTTTGTTTATCTAATAAATACTAAGAGAGGTATTAAAAATATGGAATATAAACCTCTTATAATGCCCAAAAAAGTGCTTTATGATGAGTCATCTTTAACCGATACTTATGGGAAGTTTGTTGCCGAACCTTTCGAAAGAGGCTATGGTCGAACAATAGGTAATAGCCTAAGAAGGATTTTGTTATCATCGGTTCAAGGCGTAGCAGTTAAATCCATTTTTATTCGCGGAATCCAACATGAATATTCTCCTATACCTGGTGCCTATGAAGATATATCTGATATCATTCTGAATCTCAAAAATTTGAATATGAAACTGCTGGATAACAAGACAGAGGCTACTTTAAAACTACAGGTTAAAGGTGCTAAAGATGTAACTGCCAAAGAAATCGAAGCTCATAATAATGTCGAGATATTGAATCCTGATTTGCATCTTGTGACACTGAATGAAAAAGGCAATCTCTATATGGAGATAAATGTATGCAAAGGAAGAGGATATATTCCTGATGAGATGAACAAAGAAGAAGATGATCCAATCGGTATGATACCAATCGATTCGATTTTTACTCCGGTAAGAAGAGTCAGATTTGATATTGAAGACGCACGAGTTGGTCAGAGAACGGACTATGACAGATTAGTAATGGAAATATGGACAAACGGTGTTATCAAACCTGATGATGCACTCGTTTA
>CAZYWQ010000252.1:0-4991 GCA_964651675.1 uncultured Candidatus Sumerlaeota bacterium
TTCTGAAACAGTGATAACATCAGCATTATTAGCAGCATCAATAGCATCCTGAATGGTTTGATAATCGCCTGTAGGTCCAACGGTTATAACACCTGCATAGGAACTAAAGAAGAAAAATAAAAAGATAGAAAAACATAGAAAAAATCGAGCTTTAATGCTCAAAAATTTTAGAGACAGAGATTCCTTAGAAGTGATTTTGAATCTCATAACATTCACCTCCCCTTAGAAGTTTTGTTATCTTTAAATAATTTATTACTAAACTCAATAAGTGTCAACTAAATTTGCTAATTATATATTATTCTACTATTATTCATTATACTCAAGAAGAGCTTTTATATCAACCACATTTTTTATTTACTTTTTCACTTCATTCTGGATACTATCCTTTCAAGTCTGATTGACTATAATAAAATTCACAATATTGTATTGATATTTTCCATTTAACATCTCGTTATTAATATAATAGGAAATTGTACAGAATTACTCTTGCCAAATATGTTAATGTACACTTATCTTACTTTTAATCGAGTATGAATAGCATTCAGGAGATTCGTTATGAGATGCCCTCATTGTGGTATGGAAATAAATGAGATGGATAAATTTTGTAAAAATTGTGGCAATACTCTGGATCAAGAAAATATAAACTCATCTGAAGAACCTATCATATTAGAACCAGAACCACACGAAATTCCACAGCAACCCAAAAATATACCTGAGCTTCTTAAGAAAGCCCGAACACTTGAATCAGAGAAAAATCTCATTGAAGCCAAAGAAATCTGTTTAGAAATATTAGTCCGATTGTCAAACGCTGATAATGTTATAACAGAAACCGACCACCTTGCAGAATGTCGAAAAATACTCACATCAATCAAACAACAACAAGCAAAAGATGATTTTGAAAGGGCAAAACAGCTACTTATGAAGGACGATTTTCAGGAAGTAATAGATATTTGCAATCGACTAAAACAGGACGATCCAGAAAATGATGATTTGAAACAATTATCTTATGAAGCGATGGAAGGTATACATCGCAAAAAGAGAGCAGAAGAGGAAGGAAAGATAAGAGAACTCAAAAAAAACCGCAGTCAAAAAGTGAATGAATTGCTCCAAGAGGCAGACTTCCTTCATCGGGATGGTAAAATAGCACACGCATTAAATCTCCTAAAAGAAGCCCTGAAAGTCGATTCGGAAAGTAAACTGGTCAAAGAAAGAATACCATTCCTTATGAATGAATTAAAAGAATTAAAAAGAAAAAAAATAATGAAGTTCTCTCTCATAGCAGGTATCGTAATAGTATTGGGAGCGATTTTCTTCGGACTCACATTTCTAATGGAACTTCCACCCAATAATGAATTATGGTTTTTCGGCAGTCTCGGATGTATGCTAATCGGAATAATCATCTTCTTCATAGGACTATTTTTGGCATCTCTATCAGGTTCAAAGTGAAATCTTTAAGGAACTAAAAAATGTTCGACACACTATCTGACCTTACAATAAGGGAAATAAAAGAGGCATTAGAAGAGGTCGATTTCCTGATTAACAGCGAATCGATTTTGCTGATGGAAAAAGATGGTAGAACAGGTGTTCACAAATTAGCCGAAACTTGTAAAAAGGCACAAAAGCATTATAGAGATGAACAAATCCGGTTGAAGGAGATGTTTCAGTATGAATTTCAAGCAATGAAAAAGGGATACAGTATTATCGGCGGTATCGATGAAGCCGGAAGAGGACCTCTGGCAGGACCGGTTGCAGCTGCTATAGTTGTTCTACCCAAAAAATGCACCATTAAAGGAATCGATGACTCAAAAAAACTCTCTTCTCATAAAAGAGAGGAGTTGTTTCACATAATCAGCAAGTCTGCTATCGAGGTTCAGACAGGATTAGCCACTGCCGAAGAAATCGATAAGATAAACATTCTTAATGCCACGAAACTCGCAATCGAAAGAGCACTATCCAAGACCAAAACAAAGCCCGATTTTCTACTTGTGGATTGCCTAAGACTCCCGAAAATTAAAATCCCTCAACAATCCATCATAAATGGTGATTGTTTATCAGTTTCTATTGCTGCCGCCTCTATTGTCGCAAAAGTTACAAGGGACGCATTGATGATTAAATACAGCGAAGAATTCCCTCAATACGGCTTTCATAGACATAAAGGGTACGGTTGCAAAATTCACATCGATGCAATTTCAAGAAATGGTCCTTCAACCTTGCATCGACTCACATTCAGAAAAATTGGAATAGGACAAAAGAAACTAATACATTCAAAAAGTTTTCATCAATTCACCTCGCAACTAAATAAAGTCAAAGATCTCATCACACTTAAAACAATCGGAAGTGAAATCGCAAAGTTCAGTAATTTCCTGCCTTATAGAGAGATAAAAAAGCTTCGGATACTTTATAAGAATAAGAAAAATAAACTATGTCAGCAATAAAGAAAACAAAACGGAAAGATATTGGTGCGATCGGAGAAGATTTAGCCATCGATCATCTTGAAAGAAATGGATATAAAATTATCGACAGAAACTACAAGTGCCGATATGGAGAAATTGATTTAATCGCCAGCATAGATAACAAGCTCATATTCATAGAAGTAAAACTAAAAAAAGGAATAAAATATTGCAAGGCAATCGAAGCAGTAAATGATCCAAAGCAAAAAAAGATAATCAAATCAGCTTTAACATACATACAAAAACACAAAATCGAAAACCTTGATATCCGATTTGATGTTATAGGAATAGAATTAGGAACGCGCAAGAAACCCAAAATCACACACATCCCAAACGCCTTCGAACCAACTGAAATGGATTTTGAAGAGAGATAAATTTCACATTATTTCATTACAAATAATTATCCTCACCGAGAGTTCCGGTATCGCTTTTGGGATCGACTCTTACACCATCAATTGAAACATAACCCAGTTCTTGAAACGCCTTATCGGTTGCTGCCATATAGTTTTTAAACCTTGCTGCAACTCTTTTTCTGACATAATCTAAGCCTTCTTTTGTGGCAACAATTTGTCCTCCCCAAACCTCATCATTCATCTCATATCCCCTGTATCTGTACTCCAATAAGGAAATGCCATGATTTATCCCCTCATCTCCCCTTAAGGCAACCATTATTCTGTCAATATATCCTTTTAGTCTCGGATCCCTAATAACAACCTTTACTTCCATTAATCATTCCTCCTTTAAAAAATTCATTACCTGTTAAACCAGGTACTACAAACGAAGTGCGATAAATCGCACCACTACATTATGAATCCATCAACTTAAAATTGGTATTATTCAAAATTCACAATCCAATTTTTCTTAGCTTATCTTGTTCCTTTATAATATGCCTGATATATCGTACATCTTCTATGTATATAGATTTTTTCGGATTCAGAGCCAACGCTTTGGAATAATTTGCTTCAGCATTTTTCAAATCACCAAGAACCTCATAAGCAACACCAATATTATGATAAATCTCATCATCATCCGGTCTCAACTGAATAGCTGCCAGCCAACTATCCAGAGCCTCTTCCCATAATCCTCCACGAGCAAGTTTATAAGCGTTTTTTGCCTGAGTAGTTTTTGTCCTTAAGATAGGTCGTGATACATTGGAGGAATAAGGCGCAATTTCCTGTGCAAATTCGGTCGTAATCTTGTCCACACCACTATTATAAAGAGTTTCTATCGATGGGAAAGAGCCTAAATCTTTTCCTTCTTTGGAAAAATCGAAATGTTTCGTAAAACTCGCCAGCACATCTCCCGTTTCGACCTTTATCATCCTGAAATTCGCCGCAACAGATCCCTGTCTTGTATAAACATCATAAGGCACAACCTCATCTTTATAAACCGGCACCTGCTCATAAGCTTTCTTGTGTTCATTATAGACTCTTCGGGTTCTTCCTGTACGGACCCGAACTGTTTTATATCGGGTTTCCGTTCTATCGCTGAAGTTAAATGCAGTTACCTCACCAACAATAACAGCATCAGCACCAACAAGTTTTCCAATTTCTGCCGCAGTATCCTCATCAATATAACCACTTAAATTGAAATGATGTTCGGTTATTACACGCTCCAATTGCGACCTTTCGATAAGCTTATAAAAACCTGTTGGAAAAAGCTTGGTAACCACAGAATTAGCCACCACTTTCCCGGAATCAAACCTATCCTGATAAGGAGCAAAATCAAGCACAGCTAATGTCCGCACATTGATTACATTATATTTGGGTGGACGGAGTCTCTGATATGTAATTCTTTTTGCAGCACATCCGAAAATAAAAAATATAAATGCGATCAATAAAATGAAATATAAAACTTTCCCTTTTTTCATAATCACCCCTTATTTTTTGTATTTGTAGTGAGCACCTTCAGGTGCGTTTTAATAATATAAACCTATTGAGAATCAGATTTAATTTCAAGCACAATATCAGAATCTTCTCTATTATCAAGCTCATTCAAAAACTTTCTAAATTCAGGATAATTCTCCTTATTGACTCTGACGACATTAATTATTATTTCTTCATCAACTTGTATAGAATTTTCTTTCTTCGTATAAGTAATTTTGAATTCGCCAAAATCACTTTTTATTTCAGCATCTTCAGGTGTGTTAAATACCTCAACACTTTCTGGTAAATTATAAACTGTTGTCTGTACATTTTTCTTAGGATAACCCAACACAAGGTCGTGCTTTCTCTCGGCAAGAGTTGCATAAGAGGATGTAAAATTACTCGGCATAAAGACAGGTTTCAGCCGCATCTTATTCTTCGCGATATTTGCAATCTTCGGAATCTCAAACTCATAATCAAAAAGAACCTTTGCTTCGAAATCCTTGAAATCAGGCATATTGATATTTTTTATCTTCGAACCAGGATAAAAATAATTTACCCACCGTTCGATTATATCCTTTGCAACACCTGCATTCTGATAGGTGTACCGAACATAAGGAGCAGAAGAACCTTCATAATCCAATGTTCGTTTCCCTTTTGCCTTAGCATCTATATC
>CAZYWQ010000253.1:0-2300 GCA_964651675.1 uncultured Candidatus Sumerlaeota bacterium
ATTTATTGCGGCAACAGTATATTCTCCCGAAGACGGAGTGCTTGATCCTTGATAATATGCAAATTCATCTCCACCTGAGTTACAATCCAGCAAATAATTTCCGCTGCTTGGATAATCAGCCTGAATAGACCAGGTTCCACCTGTATATGTCCATCCTACATCGTTTCCATCTTGAAAGTCATCAGTATAATATCCTGTTGATGGTAAGGAAAATTGTGTTCCGGGTCCAGTTGCTTGTTTATATCCAGTCCACTGAGGTGTTCCAAAACCTGGTACGGAAGTATAGATACCTGTTTTACCGGAAGTCGAAAGAGCTGTATATGCAGAGATATCCTCATCAGTCCACAATGTTTGCGCTCCCGAACCACCAGCCTTCTCGACTGTTACAGTTACGGTGTCAGCATCTACATCGACTGTGGCTGTAATGGTTAAGTCCGAATCGTATGCAAAATCAGTAAAAGTGGTTGATTTTACTATCACATAATTCCAAGAAGACATAGGTTGCACTGCTAATAGTCCAACTGTCGCTGAACTTCCCGTTAATGCTACACCTCCTGTATCCCAACCTCTTATCTCCACAAAAAGATAATCCTGATTCTCGGTTGTATTGTGTAAAAGAGCACCAATAACACAATCAGGATGTGTCGATGTAAGTTGCCCTGTTACACTAACAGTATATGTTCCAGAGGTTGGTGTGGCTGAGGTCTCATAAATTGCCGGATAAGTTGAACCATCTGGCAGATAGGCTGATAAGGGTCCCCAGACAGTCTCAGAACCACTTCCAGCCTGATTGTAACCTACAGCAAATCCACCACCTCTCTGAAGTGTCCATCCGAAGACATTCCCCGAGGATATGTCCCAGGTGTAATCAGCCATAACAAAAGTGAAAATAGAAAGCATCAAGATGCTCATTAAGAAAATTTTTGTTTTGTTTATCCTCTTTTTAATCATTATAATTTTCTCCTTTATATTATTTGATTAACTGTGGGTCGGGAAATTAAATCCCGACCCCCTCCATTAATAAACACTAATAAATTGTCCAATCACTAATTGGTAAAGCACCAGGCATAGTAATATCATCGTAAGCAACGGTTGACACATTGTGTAATCCGATGTAAGCACCGCCACCGCCACCATTGGTTAAATCAACACCTGTTGGAGTCCAAGGACCCATCACAAATCCATCTACTCTTGCCTCAACGGTGTTTGCGGTTAAATCAGCTTTGAGATAGAATGTATGTGGAACATCTGGGACTAATACCGGAATACCACCGAATCCACCGCTATTGCCCTGTAAAACTCCACCCATTGCTGCCTCAATATGAGAACCAGCTCCAGCAAGATAAACCACATCAACTCTATCTCCAGCACTACTCAAGCAGTATCCAAGTAATCCTCCAACTAATCCACTACTTGCCTTCGGATATACAATTGCACCACATTCATAAGTTCCAGAGGCTGGAGTAGTTGCACCATCATACCAAGCGAAATCATCAGCGACATTATTTGCATCTATTACGGTATTGCCCGTACTTGGATAATCAACTTGAGCAGCCCATGTTCCACCTGTTGTACTCCAACCAGCAATATCATCATCCTCGAAGTCATCTGTATAATATCCGGATCCCGGGAAACTAAAATCAGTACCGGGACCAGTCGCCGCTTTGTATCCTACCCATTGATCAGTTGCAAAACCAGGACAAGATACATTCACACCAACTTTCCCTGCTGTTGAAAGCGAGGTATAAGCTGAAACATCATAAGCACTCCATAATACTTGTGCACCTGATCCTCCAGCTCTTTCTAGTGATACTGTTACTGTACTTGCATCGACATCTACTGTTGCACTAATAGTAATATCACTATCATATGCAAAATCTGTAAAGGTTGCTGTTTGTATAATAGTATAACTCCAGGTAGACATTGGTTGAACTGCTAAAAGTCCAACAGTAGCGTTACTACCTGTTAATGCAACTCCACCAGCATCCCAACCTCTTAATTCAACCCACAAATAGTCTGCATTATCGGCTGTATTATGTAAAACAGCAGCCAAAATACAATCTGGATGTGTAGAGGTTAATTGACCTGTGACACTTACATCATATGTTCCTGAGGTTGGAGTTGCTGAAGTGTCATAAACTGCTGGATAAGTTGCTCCATTTGGAAGGTACGCTGCTAATGGTCCCCAAACCATTTCAGAACCACTCCCAGCTTGATTATATCCAACTGAATAGCCACCACCACGGTGAATCGTCCATCCATAAACATTTCCAGAGGAAATATTCCAACTAAAATCTGCC
>CAZYWQ010000253.1:2310-2714 GCA_964651675.1 uncultured Candidatus Sumerlaeota bacterium
TTATAATACTCACTAAGCAGAATAGTATTACTTCTTTTCTTTTCATAACAACTTCTCCTTTCAGATATGATTTTGACAAATTGATGTCAAGGGAATGTCTTTTAATTTCAATTATCACCTCCATATAATTAATTTAAATTTTATCTGGGCCAGGGTAGACCTGCCATTTCTTCTCTCCAACCATTGCCGTCTGTTCGGACTATATCACCACTGCTAACCGTTCCATTAGTTGGATCGTACAATTCACCGCGTACTGCTGGATTAGAATGGAAAGGATAGTTGACTACCTGATCAGGACCAAAACTAAGAAGCATCCAGGCTCTGCCCGACGGCAATGGGGCTACAGTGCCTTCGATGATATAGTCGAGAGGATCTTTACCGCCACCATAGGCATTATAGAAGAA
>CAZYWQ010000253.1:2724-4974 GCA_964651675.1 uncultured Candidatus Sumerlaeota bacterium
TCTGTTTGTAATATATACTATCATAATCATGTTTACCTGTACCATTAGTGAACGGATCTTTGGGGATAGATGTCATATAGGATATCGGAGTTGTGATTGCTATTAGGTCAACGGTCGCAATGGCACTTAACATAGTTGGATAGGCATTACTAATTACTGCATAGGCTTCTATACCTGTAGCCAGTGAACGCATATCTGCTTTTACACGAGATACCTTTGATCTGGTTTGTGCCTCCAAGAAGTTCGGCACAGCAATTGCTGCAAGAATGGCAATAATTGCCACAACAATTAGCAATTCGATTAATGTAAATCCTCTTCTCTTCATACTACATACCTCCTAATGTATTTTTGTGTTTTTATTGGCTCTAAAAACCTATTTTACAGGGAACTTAAGGACATATTTGATTAATTCCGAAAGTTTACAGGTTGCTAAGCAGCAGTACTTATCCGCTCCACCATAGTAAATAAATAGTGTATCATTTATTACGACAGCTCCCGTAACAAAAACACAGTTTTTGAAAACTCCTTTTGTCTCATACTCTTCTTCCGGTTCCATTATGAAATCTGGAGAACGAGCGATAACTCTGTACGGATTATTTAAGTCGAGTAGTATTACACCTGTGCGATAAACAAGATCATCCGAAACACCATGATAAATCACTAGCCAACCCGATTCGGTCTTTATTGGTGGTGGTCCAGCACCAATTTTTTTCTCCCAATCACTTTCACCTTTTGCCAATAGTTTATCCCCAGACCACCTAAAAAGGTCATCACTCGAGCATATCCAGATGGATGGATGCTGACATCCGTATTTTTTCCCAACCCATTCATTAAAACGATGAAGTAAAAAATATTTTCCTCTAATTTTCTCAGGGAAAAGAGTCATATTCCGACTATTGAGCGTCGCAGGTGAGATGCGACCCAATCTTTTGAATGAATGGAAATTTTTGGTCATAAGTAAACCCGTTTGGGTTAAATTTTCTCTGATGTTTATTGGTGCATTAGGAGAATCCCCGGGCTTATCGACTTCTCCATAACTATTTAGCCAGTATTGTCCTGGCGGAAATGGTCTGTAAGCATAGGTAATAAAATAATAATCACCAAAGTTTACTATTCGAGGATCCTCAATACACCCTCCATCAGCTCCATCTTTACTTGGTGATAAAACAGGTTTATTAGAGACTCTTTTGAATTTATAACCATCATCACTGATAGCTAATCCGAAATGAATTTTATGTTCCTTTTCATTGCCTGAAGCCCGATAAAGAAGGGAGATTTTACCATTGTATAAACAGGCTCCGGGATTACATACCGAAAAATTCTCCCATTTATTATTAGGTTTCGGTTTAAGAATTGGATTTCCACTAAACCGTTTGAGCTTCATCTTTGATAACTCCTATCTTCGCTATCGATTTAACATTTGTTATTAAAAGCACAGTTTCGTATGGTTTTATTGAATATTGTTTGATTTCTTTAATAGAGATTTGAGATGAAGGTTCTTGTGAAAGTGGTATCAGGATTCCTTCATCTTGTTCTGCAAGAGAAATAGTTTTTTGGCTTTTAGAGAAATTAAATAGAAAGGATATTTTCTGATCTTTATCATTTATCAATTCTTTGCATATTAATCCGGTGTTTTTCTCATTCCATCGAGTTTTAATTCGCTGTGTATCCGTAATTAATTTATTAAGAAGTCTCAAAATATCTATGTTGTATTCCTTTGAATATACCTCACCAATACTCACTGAAAGAAAATATGTCTTTCCCTTACCAAAAGAATTCTTTACCACCGCAGGTATTTCATTATCCCACTCATAGTAGATTGTCCCGGAACTATCTTTTATAGTGGAAACCAAACAATCCTGTGGAATATTAACTTCAATATCTTCGCCTTTTATTTTTCCTTTCATTTCTGATATTTTAGGAGTCGCTTGACCTATGCCAAATAGTTCCTGCATATCTAATGGTGGGCATTGAGGACTTAACCAGCAGTTTTCAAGTCTATGACCAAGTCCTGCTTCACTTATAAGAATTCCTCCATCATTTACAAAATCTGTTAATGCTTTTATTTCCTCTTCATCTAAGAAAAATGGCATTGGTAAATATAAAACTTCATATTGGTCTATAAGTCGTAATTGATGTTTTCTATCGATCCAATCTACAGGGATATTCAGGCTCCAGAATAGTGCGTAAGCACCTCTCAGCGCCAGTTTATAAGGATAAGATGCTAAAAGAACACCCACATCATCATCA
>CAZYWQ010000254.1:0-4971 GCA_964651675.1 uncultured Candidatus Sumerlaeota bacterium
TTAGATTAAGCACTAAGAATTTGATTTATCAAGTTAATTATTATCAAATGGATAATATTTGTTTAAAAGTTCCTTTTGAAAAGATTTGACATCATATTAATAATTGAATATATAATCTTAATAGAAATTTAGTTTCAGTGGAGGGCTATATGATTTCTAATAATTATCGTAATAAGAACAAGTATGTTTGGTTATTAATTTTTGTAAGTTTTTGTTTCTTACTGTTTATGGAAATAAATGCGCAAGATGAAGGGGAAGTCGATACAAAAGCATTAGCCAAAAAATATTTCAAAAGCGCTCAAGATTATATAAAAGAAGGTAATTATGTAACTGCTGTATTTGAATTGGAGAAAGCACTTGAGTATGATCCTTATTTAGCTGAAGCCTGGTATAATCTGGGTATATTATATGGGAAAAATGAAGTGGTTGTGAATGTCGATGGTGCACTCGAAAGGTCGATAAATGCATTGGAGAGATTTCTCGAGGTCGTTGATAATCCAGATGATTATAAGGCAAAGGTGCAAGAGATGATTAGAGAAAGAAAGAGTCGTGCAAAAAAACTGAGATTGGCTAATGCGCTTAAAGTTGCCGAAAACGATGTTAAGGTTCAAAATGCATATAATAAATTGAGAGCTCAGTATTATGATAAAATTGTGAGTGAATTACAAAATAATGCGAAGGAAGTCCACACTCTGAATGTGGATAAAAAATTGATGGAGTATGTACAGAAAAAGATTAGCCTTCTTTTTAAATGCAGAACTATGGAGATCGAAAATAAAAGTAATGAAATTGTATTTGTTATGTTTTTCGATAAGGAAAAGTTTGAAGTGTTAGGCGGAGCAGCTCTGGATGTTAAAGAATCCGAATCTATAAATATTCCGGTTAACAGGGATATTTTGTTTTATATAACTTATTCCTCGAAACCTGGTATGATTTATGATGGTGGTGAGGAACTGTTTTTCGATGATGTGGTGGATGAAAATGGGGCTTTGAAACCGGATAGGATTTTGAGCGTAAATCTCACAATTAATACTCAGGAGAATGGTATAAGTTTGGAGATTAAAAGGGCTGAAGAAAAGAAAAAAGTAGTTGGATGATTAAGGCTTCTTCTTAATTTCATAAATGAAAATTGTATTACCGATTCTATCTGTAGGTGTCATCTGTTTAAATTTTGCATACTTATCCTTATCCTCAACAAACAATCCCTGTAAATAAGTTGCACTGATTGCATATATTCCTATCGGATAATCATTTGTGGGTATTGGTTCGTAATTAATTTCATAAAACTCAGGTTTTATGCTTCCAAAATAATCAAGGTGAATAAAATCGATATTTTTTTTGTTCATATATAATTGCACTTCAGCAAGGTCCTGTCCCCAATCTAAATTAGAATCGACAAGATATTTGTAACCATTCTTTGGTCCTCCAACCAATTCATTGAAATAAGATATATAGTCAGGAGAAGTGACTTGTGAATTTATAAAATATAAGAATAATAATCCTGTAAATGCAATCTTTGTTATTATTGGTTTGAAGAATTCCTTGTCATAACAAATACTTCCTATTAGAATAAATATGAAGGGGGCTGCTTGTAGTATGTATCTGTAGCCTATCGAGAATTTAGTTATCGATGGAATCAGGAAGAAAGATATTATTGGGATTATGATAAACCATACATCAAATGAAAATAATTTCTTTTTTATGAGAAAAATAATACTTGCAATAAGCAGACAAAGAGTTGTCAAAGGAGTTTTAATCAGGTAGGTAATTAAATAAAATGAATGCCAACCTTCGAGTGAAGTTTTTCCACAGAAATAAAATTCGGTTTTTTTCAGGATATGAGAGAGGTTTCTGAGACCGTTCAGATATGGCATAAATGAAAATTTATGGAACACAAGACCATAGTTCAGTATAATAATAAAAATGGAAATTAAAATCGGTGATAATAGAACTGTTGCTAAATGCAGGAATATATTTTTGCCGGGTCGATTTGTGTTTCTTTCGTAAAAATAATGAATGATTAGTATTATGATTGTAATAGGGATAATCTGGATAGTGGAGTATTTTGATAGAAGAGCAAAACCGAGAAATATTCCTGCTGGTATGACAAAAAGTGTCTTCGCACTTTTAAGCGTTTTGTATAAGTAATAAAAATATATAAAGGTAAAACAAGTAGAACCAAGATCAAGAGTGGCAATGCTACTGTGGGCTAAAATATTGGGACTTAAGCAGTATAGAAAAAGTGATAATAATCCTCCCCAATCACCCCATAGTTCTCGTGACCAGATAAACAGATAGATTCCAAGAAGAATTGATAAAAATGCAATCATCATTCTACTTGCAGTAAAGATCTTATGAAAATCATTTCCAATGAGAAATTTCTCCGCAAATAACCATATTCCAATCTCTTTTTTGATAGCGATATCCTCGAAAGGATTCCATATCTTCATAAAAATTAATGGCAAAGCTACTATTTCTTTTATCAATGGTGGATGTTCGGAGTTCCAGTTCATATCGCCTTCTTTTAAATAGATATATCCCGCTGAAACATACACTGGTTCATCATAAGTAGGCGATTTGCTGATTATAAATGTTAGACAATTAATGAATAGAAATAATAATAGAATTGTAGCGAAAAATATAATTGATGATTTAGAAGTTTTTTTCATTCTTTTAATTTCTTAGTTCTTTTTTTGCCAATTCTAATTGTTTAATAGCGAGAACATTCATCGGATTCAATTTTAAAGTGATTTCATATTCTTTGACAGCGTCTTTGAATCTTTTATCTAAGGCATAAGCGGTGCCTAAGTTAAAGTGAGCATCTGCATATTTCGAATCAAGACTGATTGCTTTTTTGAACATTGCTATGGCTTCTTTTCTCATCCCAATACCTGCATAGAGTAAGCCCCAGTTATTGTAAATAGTGGGATTTTCGGGCTGGAGTTTGGCTGCTTTCTTAAAAGAGTCAATTGCTTGTATGCTCATATTTGCTTTTGCATAGGTAATTCCGAGGTTAAGATGAAATAATGGATTATTGGGATTCAGTTTTATGCCTCTTGTGAATACAGAAATAGCTTTCTCCAATTCATTCTTATCCATATAAGCCAAGCCTAAGTTAACATAAGCCTCTTCATAAAAAGGTTGTAATTTGATAGCCGTCTCAAATTCATTTTGTGCCTTGTTTAATTCTCCGGAGTTATAATATACGAGACCTAAACCGTTATGAGCCCGATAGGAATTAGGAGAAGCCTTAACTGTTGCTGTCCACAGGCTTTCATTGTCTCGCCAGATTTTATTTCTGTTGTATGTTAACAGAGAGAAAAAGATTAGAATTATCAGGAGGAGTATTTTTCTTATCTTTGAGTTCTTAATAAGGAATATTAAGTTTGCCAAAAAGAAACAGAAACCTATGTTGGGCAAATACAAATAACGCTCTGCCATTGTGTGTGTTATTGGAATTAAATTTAATACAGGTAGAAGAGACACTAAATAAAATATGAGTCCAAAGGATAAAAGTGGATTATATTTCTTGATGTACAAACTAATGAATACAATCCCAATCAGTATTATCAGATAAGGGATAAACGAGATGTGAAAGATATAATCGTTAACTGTATAAGTATGAATCGCTGATAATCTGATGGGGAAAATCAGAAGGAATATGTATCTGCAAAATGTTTCTGGAATTAAGAAGAACCTTTTTGTTGAGTGCATCTCGGGAGGAATAGGTTCCCATTTTAAAGGATTTTTCAAAAACACAAATCGAATCAGGAAGTAGATGATGAATATAATGAGAAAAGGAAGATATTTTCTTATAATTGTTTGTGAGTCGAATGATGTTTTTTTAAATAGAATATCATAAACAATTATTAAGGCAAAAAATGTTACTCCCATTTCTTTGCTCATTAAAGAAAGAAAAATCGATACTGATGAGATCAGCAGTGGGATTGGTTTATAAGTACTACTATAATTTATGTAGGAGTAAAAGGCAATCATAAAAAATAGTGCGCACAGAATATCCTCGCGAAAACCAATTGAATTTACAGCCTCAGCGCTTATTGTGTGCACCGAGTAAATGAGTGCAGTGATAAATGCGAGATCATTATTGCAAGTGATTTTTATGAAAAATAAATATATTACTAACACGACGCATATATGCAACAATAGATTGGTGAGATGATAACCAAACGGTTTCAGTTGAAACAAATAATAATTGATTAGATACGATATCGTTACGATGGGCCTATAGGAGAGTTCTTTGGAGTAGAGAAAATAATTATCATTCAATAACCATTTATATGCAGGAATGTTTTTGAAATAAAAATTTTTCTCGATTATCTCATTATCATCAAATGTGAATTCGTTCTTCAGAGTGTTAGAATATACAACCAATGAAATTAGGATTAAAACCAAGATATGTATTTTTTTAAAATGCATTTTGGGTGCGATTCATCGCAAAGAGTTTTTTTATAACAAGATTTTGCTAATAGATAACAAATGCCATTGTTTTCGGTCAATATAAAAGGATAATACATAAAAGTAAGCTAATTCTTGGTAATACACAAGTTTCACGATAGCAAGATATTACCTAAATAAGGTATATTATTACAAGACACAGGATAATAGCCTGTGATATGTTTATTTTATAATAAGTTATATTTTAAGTAACAAAAAAATAACTAATTTGTTTAAAACAATAAATCACCAAAATAAATATTTTGGTTGCAATCTCATATTAATGATTATAATTAAGTTCCCCATATAGTGAAACATTAAGATGAGAAGGAGACAAAAATGGCTAATTTTGATGGAATCGTTGAAAATGTTATCTGCGGAAGAGCAGATAAAAATGCATCTTATCCTCCTAATAAGAAAGGTCAGCCTGGTGTGGCAGATCTTGTTCAAGAGGCGATTGATGAAGGTGTTTCTCCTGGTGATATTCTTACTAAGGGCTTGATAGCAGGTATGCAG
>CAZYWQ010000255.1:0-2275 GCA_964651675.1 uncultured Candidatus Sumerlaeota bacterium
GTCCAGGTATCATCAATACAGATATCAATATAAACTGTGACATCCTGACCTTCTGTGCCAAGTATATCCTGTGTTAATGAAGTGGCACTTGCCGTAGCTGTGTAAAGACCGCTTCCACTTCCGGAATCTGAATCAAAAGGGGAGTTGATGGAAGCTTGATGATCAATCGTTCCATTATAGGGTCCATTTGCTCTGCCTTCACCACTTGTAGTATCCCAACCTATGAGTGTGTTAAAGCTTCCATTTTCGATTGATTGAGAAAAGAGAAGTGATAAAAGAAAGATGTTTAGAAGTAAGAAAAAAACTTTCTTAAGCATTGTACGAAACCTCCTTTTAGTTAATTTATTAATTAATTCAGTGAATGAATTAACTATAAAATATATCTATGTCAAGTTTTTTTTGCTGCAATTTGTTTTTTTATTATAAGTGGGTTTTTATAAGTAGTTAAAGGTATGCTTAGATACTAATATTTTGCTTAATTAGATTGACGCAAGCACGAATTTTTGCTTTTAGAGCAGCTGTGGATCTAATTGATAGTAACTCTTTCATAATATATTTGGGTCGGAAATAAAATGAGTTCATTGCCTTTTTTTGGAATTTTATAAGTTGTTCTGGGGAGAGTGTTTTTGTTCTAATGACAGCTGAACCTTCCTCTTCGAAATCATCCCAATTTTCTGATATCAGCAATTTATTCTTTTTGGCATATTCGTAGAACTCGGTTCCGGGAAATGGAGTTGCAATGTGGAAATTCACATAGTCTGGATTTAACATTTTGGCGAATTCTATCGATTCTTTAATGGTTTCTTCAGTTTCACCAGGCAGCCCTATGATGAAATATGCGAGAGATGTTATACCTGCTTGTCGAGTTAATTTAATAGCATTAATGGAGTCTTGTATTTTTATATTCTTTTTTGCCTGATCCAAGATGGTTTGGTTACCAGATTCAACTCCATAGGAGATTAATTCGCAACCAACTTTTTTCATTAACTTTAGCATTTCAATGTCAACAGAGTCAACGCGTGAGTTACAAATCCATCTTATGCCTAAATTTTCTTTAAGCATTTCGTCAAGTAGTGCCAAGGTCCAATCTCTTTTAAGAGTTAATGCATCGGTCATAAAGACAATATTTTTTATATTCAGTTTATTAATAATTTCTTTAATCTCAGTTATGATGTTTGAAGGGTCTCTAAATCGGGGTTTTGTTCCCCAAACTTTTCCAGCTCGACAAAATGTGCATTTGTAGGGACAGCCACGACTTGGGACTACTGTTACGAATGGTTTTCTGTCGAAAAATGGCATAATATATTTATCATTAGGCAAGAGTTCTCGTGCAGGAAATGGAAGAGAATTCAGGTCAGGCAGAATCTCTCTTTGTGGTGTGATTATGATTTTATCTTCGTATTTTATTGCAAGTCCATTTATTGTTTTCAGCTTATCGATTGCAGAATTGATTCTATTCTGCGAACTGGAGAAAAGATCTTGTTGGACAGGTATTTCGTTCAGTGTGTTAATGAATTCTCTTAGAGTTAATTCTGCTTCTCCAATTAGTACAAAGTCTGCCTTGCTGTTTTTTAACGATTCCTTTGGCAGGACAGTTGTATGAGTCCCTGTAAATCCTATTGTGACATTAATTACCTTCTTGATTTCCGAAATGATTTTGTTATCATTATTGAAAGTGGGTGTTGAGGAATGAACGATTATTAAATCGAAGTTTTCTTTTTGGATAATATTAATTAATTCGTTTATGGATAAAGGAGTTGCCATTCCATCTATGATTTTTGCGTTATTTCCTGATTCAGTAGCAATGGCAGCAAGGTAGGCGAGACCTGTCTGGGGCCATAGTTCACCAGCAACAGTTTTTCTTCCGCATCGTCCGATTTCTTTCATAAAGATTTCATTTTTTAATGAGGGAGGATTTAGGAATAAGATATTCATTTATCTCGTCCTTTTAGAAATCATATCTGCCAGCAGTCCTATTATAATGATCTGGATAGAAGCGATTGCTAAAACGGCGACAGTTCCATCCATTATTCTATCAAGATATTTTGCACTATAACACAAAACGGTGATGGATATTAGGGCAAGTAATAAACTTAATGGAAAGCAGACTTTAAGAGGATTGAAGTACATTATTGTTCTTAGTATTGTAAAAATAAAATTCTTCGTGTCTTTGATGGGTCTAATTTTAGATTTCCCTTTTCTCTTGTAGTAGTTGATTGGAATGTATCCAACATCTAAACCATCGCAAAGATAAGCGAGAGTAATAGTGGTTGTT
>CAZYWQ010000255.1:2285-4971 GCA_964651675.1 uncultured Candidatus Sumerlaeota bacterium
CAGGTTTTCTGAAGAGAGGTATCTGAACATCTTTTCCAGTTCTTGTTCCGACGACCATATCAGAATTATCAAGTTCATTGAGGATCTTGGGAATGGCATCAACTGGATAGGTTCCATCGGCATCTATTATAACGATTAGTTCTCCATTTGTGTGTCTAATACCTTTTTTAATTGCTGCACCGTAACCTTTATTTATTTTATTTCTAATAATATTATCAGCGATGTTTTTCACTTTATCATAAGAATTATCGTTTGAACCATCGTCTATGACAGTTATTTTGATATTATATTGAGAATTGCTGGGGGAGTTTTTAATATCGTGGATTACTTTTGGTGCAGCATCTTCTTCGTTATAAATGGGGATTATGATATCTACAGTTTTCATAAGGTATGTAGCTATATTAAAGGTATATTTTGATGTTTGTTAAATAGAACTTAGAATACTAAATTTTTCAATATCTTTGTTTCAATAAAAATTCAAAGAGGCATAAAGTGTCAATAAATTTATTTGTTGCTTATAGGATCTATGAAATACTTAGCAAATGTAAGGATTCGTTTGTCGAACCTGTCATTATCCGAAGGATATCCTTGGGACGGGCTTGATAAATCAAGCCCCCACTTTATTAAAATGGATTTGTTATAAAAAATAAAAGAGGCCAGCCGGGGATGAGCCGACCTCTTAGAGGAGAGAGAAAAAGCTTAATATGGTGAGGATATTCAAAAAGTATTCCTAACAAAATGCTATGTATAAATATGTAATATGTATTACATAATGCAATTTTCAGTTTCTTTAATGCTATTTGTCAGTTTTGGGACACTTATTTTTTTCCATTGTCATCTAATATAAATTTGATTGAATCTATCGGTAATAATGATTATTTATTACTAATTGACAAATTAGTTTATATGTTTTAAATATCATTTTGCTTTTTGCAATATAAAAGTTTAAAAAGTTTGTACTTGATTATATGTGATTGGAGATATGATTTTATGGAAATGGGTGAAAGATACAAATGTAAAAAATGTAATCTTGAGATAGAAGTGATAAGAAGTGGAAATTCGATACCGATGTGTTGCAGTGTAGAGATGCAGAAAGTCGAAGATACAAAAGATAATCCTATTAAAATAAAGATGAGAAAAGAGTTCGAGGAAATCAAAGATAATTTATTAGAATTGGAGGAATTTAAAAAGGATGCATTTTTCAAAAAGACTGTTTTAGCAGGAGAATTTTCGGATATAGAAATAATCTGTTTGCAGGATGGACAAATTTCTCCAGAGCATACTCATAAGGATCTGGAACATATTTTAATTGTGTTGGAGGGAGAAGGTCAGGTTAGATATGCTAATGAAAAATATGATGTGAAGATGGGAGATGTAATATTGATTCCTGCAGGGGAGAAACATGGCTTAGTAAGTTTGGAAGGTACTCAATTTGTTCTGGCTTCGATTAACTCACCTAAATTAAATTCAGGTTAGCATCAGTTTCGTACATAAGTTTTTATTAGTGATGATGGGAGTTGTTTTCATTATGTGTATGATTCTCATCTTTATGTTCGTGGTGTGAATGTTCTGATTCATCTGTATGATTATGTGTGTGATCAAGTTCATGATGATGATCATGAGCCATTGGATCACTTATGAAGTCTAATTGTTGTATTAAGGCTTCTTTCTCAGCAGGTGATAGTGATGTCTTTTCATCAAGAAGTTTTTTTATTTTATTAAGTTCCCATTCAATTTTAGGTTCGTTGGGGAATTTGGTGTGAAGCTTTTGCCAGATTGCTACTGCCTGTTCGAAATCTCCGAGTAACTCATAGGTAAATGCAAGGTAACGAAATGTTTCTTGGAAATCCTCATCATCTTTTATTTCCAATTCGGAAGCTTTTTTGAAGTATTGTTTGGCAAGAGGTAAATCTCTCTTTTTGGTGAATATGATTCTTCCTTTGGTAAAATAGCCTTTGTAATCATCGGGATTATTTCTTATTCCTTCATCGATAAAATGAAGTCCAACATCTACCTTGTTTAGATAAAAGGCTAACCAGAATGCGCCTGTTGCATAAGCCCGTATATGCTGAGGATTTATCTTTACCGTGAGCCATATCCACGGAAGCATTTCTTTGGCTCCTTCTGTTGTATGTTCATGAATCGGTATGTATGGTTTGAACAATGATTTGGTGTATTCTTTACCTACTATATAACCTTTGTGAAAGACTATACCGGAGTAATACCAGGTTAAGTCCGCTAATGAGATTCTCAGTTCACCTAAAAAACTATAAAGAAGCTCATCCACTGTATCAATATTTGTTTGCTTAATGGGAGAGTATCCCGTATTAACTCTTATTTGATTAAGTAGTGAATGTAGTGGGATGGATAAGCAAATGAGGATGATTACAATTATTATCACTATGTATGTATGACTTCTTTTAGACATAATCTATACTCAAAGTTCTTTCTCATTAAAAATTAATCCAGCAAGTAATAGGAAAATAATGATATAGATTAATGTATAGACGATGAATGGTAGTAAAATTATGGATGGTTGGGGAGCATAGTCATAGACGACTGCGAAGTTGATATTAAAATAGTCGAAATGTGGTGGTATCCAGTAGAAAATTTTCAGAATAGTTTTGTATGTTCCTTCAGAAGTTTCATTTATTATTTCGTTTAATTTTGGACCATAGGAGTGTAA
>CAZYWQ010000256.1:0-4957 GCA_964651675.1 uncultured Candidatus Sumerlaeota bacterium
CCTCCACTCAGTTGCGATGGCATCAGATTTTCCGTACCATTCAAACCTACTAAATTTAATTTTTCTTTTACTATCGTTTCGATCTGTTCCTCAGAATAATTTTTTGATTCCCGTAGTGCCATCGCCATATTATCTCGAACATTCAACGAGCCAAATAATCCACCTGTCTGAAACACCATGCCCATCTGCTTCCTAAGCTCATTTAATTTTTTCTCCGAGAGTTTTGTTATATCAACACCATCTATAAAAACTGAACCGCTATCTGGCTTCATCAATCCTGCAATATGTCTTAGAAGCACAGTTTTACCCATCCCACTGCTACCAATTATTGCAGTTGTCATCCCATTCTCTATTTTAAGATTCAATCCTTTAAGAACTTCATTGCTGTCAAATCGCTTATAAAGATTTTCAACAATAACTTCCATTATTCATCCTCAAACACAAAAAAAATTATTCTAAAAATCTTGTTAAGAAAAAGTCCGAAATCAAAATCAATGAAAAAGAAAGAACAACAGCTCTTGTGGTAGAGCGTCCCACATCAGAAGTTCCAAATTTTGTCCTAAAACCAGAATAACAACTCGAATTCGCTATGATAATTCCAAATACAATTCCTTTCACAAGAGCTCTCCCAATATCTTCCAATAAAATCGAATTCATAACTTGTTTATAATATAATCCTATACCAACATTCAGATATGAAACCGTAACGATTCCACCTCCAATAATTCCAATAATAACAGCATAAATAATAAGAATGGGAAGCATCGTCATCGAGCCTATCAATCTCGGCATAGCAAGATAACTAACGGGATGGATACCCATCATCCTTAAAGAATCGATCTCTTCAGATACAGACATATTAGCGATCTCAGCCGCCATTGCAGAACCTACTCGTCCTGATACAATAATCGAAGTAATAACCGGTCCCATCTCCTTTACCATCGATAAAGCAACGATTGATCCAATCAGTTGTTCGGAACCATATCTCTTGAGAACTATTCCTGTTTGGAGTGCAACGACCATACCAGTGAAGAACATTATCATTGAGGCAAGAGGAAGAGAACTGAAACCCATCCTAAGCATCTGTTGTATCACTTTATCTCGTCTGAAAAATACATCTTTGATTTCAGCAATAGTCTGAAAAAATAAAATGACCTGTTCACCTGCCGATTCAAACATGCCCAAAAACCATTTCTCTGTGCTTTCAACAATACTCATTCTTCATCCTAAAAATGAATTTCACTAATTTTCAAATTCATACGGTATATAAAGAAACCTGAAATAAGAATGTGCTTCTGTTTTTCTATAACTAAATAACCAGCCTAAAAGAGAAAACTCTTTTTCCTTATTCCCTAATTTAAGATGAAAAACAAATGGATTAAACTCCATATATTTCTCACCATTTGCCCGATTGACTTTCCTGAATAGCTTATGCAAAATCGAAATCTTCTTATTACCTTCTTTATCGGAATAATAATTAAAAAAACTAAAGAATGCATACCAATTTCGTTCGAAACCGTCAATCTTTTCATAAAACAGTGGGGGCCATAGAATCGCTTTCTTTTTCACATTATTAGATTTCGTATTACTATAATAAAGAGGAAAAATAATAGTAGATTTCTCTTCTGAGTTATCTGCATATCTTTTAGAATGCTTATGATAATAAAGTGGAGCTACAAGTGTTGTTTTTAATTTTCTTTCCTCAGTATTATATACATTGTGCTGACACAGGGGCCATAGAAAGTAAAACTGACTCTTCCCTTCTTTCTTTATTGAACCTTTAAGAGGAAAAAATTGATGAGATTTATTTTCCGATTCTCCCCATCTTTTTGAATAAAGTCTGAACAGTTTAATCTCTTTGTATTTTTCCTTTTTATCTTCCTTCATAAAAAATATGGGATACAAATAACCTCTTGACTTATAATTCGGCGAATCATACTTCCAATAGAACGGAAATATATTTAGATTATGAATCTCCCCTTGTTTCAAAATCCAAAAAATCGGAAATAACATAGTCAAATAATTAGGTGACGGACTATTTAAAGCCGTCTTGTGAATATGAGAAAGGGGCCATAAATAATATGATTTGAAATAATCATTTTCTTTCAACTTATATCTAAACAGTGGGAATATCTTTAAGCCTTTTTCATCACCATAAGTAAAAGACAAAATTGGAAAAATAAGATGGTATGTATAACTATTACCGGTATTAGCCATTATAAACAGGGGCCATAGGAGGAAAGAAATCTTATCTCTCGCCATCATATTTTTGAAAGATCCAAAAAGAGGGAAAAACGCAAAGAACTTTCCCTTATCCCATCTTATTGGAAAAAATCTTTGCATTCCATTATTATACCAAATAAAAGGAAAGAAAACAAAATTACTGCTTTTTTCAATTTCATTAGAGGCATTTTCTCTTTTCATAGTCCCCTGATAAACAAAAGGGAACAAAATGAATTTTTGTTCTTCATCTTTATCTATAATCTTTTTTTCATAATAAGTTAACGGAGTAATCTGAAAATAATTTTTAGACTCTGCAGAATCTGTATCATACTTTAATTTCTGATAAACAAAGGGCCAAACAAAATCCATACCCTTAACATTCTTTTCACGATTATCATAACAGCTAAATAAAGGTCTGATACCATAACTAAAATCGGCATCATTATTATATCTGAAAATAAAGGGCCAAACAACATCAGTCTCTTCTCTATCAATATCAATCAGGGGCCAAAGATGAAATTCATAACTCTTTTCAGCAAACAATGAAAGGCTTATCGAAAAGATTAAGATTAGATAAAGAGGTAAAAATGCCTTGAGCCCTTTTGAATATGCCTTTTTCTTTTGGAATAAATATCTCATAGGTTACGCTTTTATCTACTTCAGTATTCACTAAAATTATTCCAATACAAAATTGCATTGAATAACAATCTGAAAATATTAATAACAAATATCAATACTATTTCAATAAAAATGATTAAAAAATATAGTTGCCTAACTAATTCAAATCATAAAGAAAAAAATAAATTTTGATTGATAGAAAAATATGTGTTACTTAATGTGACATAAATCTTACTAAAAAATTATGGAGTTAAATATGCAGCCACAGATTCAAAACAGAATAAACGAGTGGTTAAGTGACAATTATGATGATGAAACCCGAAATGAAATTCAAAAGCTCATTGATTCAAATGATGAAGAGGAACTCATTGATCGATTCTACAAAGATTTAGAATTCGGTACAGGTGGACTAAGAGGAAAAATCGGTGCTGGAACCAATCGTATGAATATCTATACGGTCGGGAAAGCATCACAGGGAATGGCTAATTATATCATAGCGCAGGGAATGGATGCAAAAGATAAAGGAGTTGTTATCGCCTATGATCCAAGAAGATTCTCCAAAGATTTCGCACTGACAACAGCTCTCATTATGGCTGGAAATGGAATTCGTGCTTATTTATTCAAAGAATTGCGTCCAACACCATTACTTTCCTATGCTGTTCGGAAGTTAAAGGCTACTGCCGGAATCGTAATCACAGCAAGTCATAATCCACCTGACTATAACGGATACAAAGCTTACTGGAGTAATGGTGGACAAGTTGTTCCTCCAATCGATAAAGGTATTATCAATGAAGCAAAAAAAATTACTGATATCAAACAAATTAAAAAATTATCCAAAGACGAAGCTTTGGATAAAAAATTATTAACTATTATCGAAGATGAAATCGATAAACAATATCTCACATACTTAAAAACTTTATCAATCAACTCTGATACAAATCAAAAAATGGGCAAAGATTTAAAAATTGTCTACACACCACTATGTGGAACAGGAATTACATTGGTTCCAAAGGCACTCAAAGATTGGGGATTCGACAATGTGCATTTTGTTGAAGAACAATCAAAACCTGATGGAAATTTCCCAACACTCAAACATCCTAATCCTGAGGAAAAAGAAGCGCTTGAACTCGCATTAAAAAAAGCAGAAGAAATTGATGCTGACCTCATACTCGCCACTGATCCTGATGCCGACCGACTTGGTATTGCTGTCAGGGATGATAACAATCAACTTATACTATTAAATGGCAACCAAACCGGTTCGCTTATTACCTTTTATATGTTGGACCAATTAAAGAAAAATAATAAACTTCCAAAAAATGGAGTTGTCATTAAAACAATCGTCACAACCGATTTGATAAAGGCAATTGCTGATGATTATGGAATCGAAGTCATAGAAGTATTAACTGGTTTTAAATATTTCGGAGAAAAAATGCACATCTACGATATGGAAGGAACTCCTGAAAAACCGAGTAAAGAGTACATCTGTGGCGGAGAAGAAAGTTATGGTTACTTGATTGGAAAAGAAGTCAGAGACAAAGATGCAATCGTAGCATCCTGCATTATAGCGGAGATTTGTGCTTATCAAAAATCCAAAGGAAAAACAATCTATGATTTATTAAATGATTTATATAAAAAATATGGATATTATTATGAAGAATTAAGGTCGTTGGAATTTGAAGGAAAAGAAGGACACGAAAAAATCGTCAAGATAATGAAAACATTTCGTAATTCTCCTCCAAAAGAAATAGCAGGTTACAAAGTAAAAGTGATTTCAGATATTACGACCGGAAAAGGAATAGAATTATCCACAAACAAAGTGGTTAGATCTTACGACCTGCCAGAATCCAATGTCTTAATATTCGAATTAGAATCGCACATAAAAATAGTCGCCCGACCATCAGGCACAGAACCGAAAATCAAATTCTATTTTATGATTAAAGAAACTGTTGATGAGGATTTGGAAAGTATTAAACAGAATGCAAAAAATAAGATGAATAAGATTATCGAATCTTATTTGAAAATGGTTAATGATATTATTAATCTGTAATAATATAGACAATTGATATTATTATAGATATATCTGTTTACTAAAAGCTATACCTTAAATCAATAATCT
>CAZYWQ010000257.1:0-815 GCA_964651675.1 uncultured Candidatus Sumerlaeota bacterium
GGGACATTTCTCTAAGGAATTCAAGAGTGGAGTTAGTATTTTTACCCGGAATGATGACAGGACAAATTTTATCAGGGATTTCTCCATTAATCGCTGCCAGATATCAGATAATGGTTATGTGTATGATATTCGGTTCGGCAGGAATCTCCTCAGCTTGTTTTCTCATATTAGTCAAACCACAACTAAGTGTCTTCTCATCAAAGGAAATTGTGCTTTCCTGAAATTTTAATGACAAGATGGTGAGGGACAGAAAATTTAGCTTCGATGGAAAAACCAAGAGTTGTGACAAGTGAATGAACCAAAGCCAATCCTAATCCACTATGTGCCCTTTGTGGACTGCGATTTTTATCTTTCTGCCAGAATCTTTCAAATAAATGTGGCAAATCATCTTCTTCTAAATCTGATGCAACATTAGATATGGTAAAAACAAATTGATTATCATTAACAAACGCTTGCCATTCAATTTTACTTCCCTTATCAGTATACTCCACAGCATTGGAAAAAAGATTACTCAGAATTGTTCGTAACAATTCCCTATCAGTCTGAATAATGATTTGTTCTGCAACATTGGAATCGGTTTTGATTTCCCTCTGTCGTGCTTTGTCTTCATAACTTTGCCAGACGGAATGAATAAGCTGTGATAAATCAACCTCCTCGACTTGCAGTTTCAAAGCTCCCGAATCACAACGCGCTAAAGTAAGAAGATTATTGACAGTATTTTGCATTTGCTTTGCAGATGATAAAATGTCCTCATAGTTTTTTATGTCACTATTTTTCAGATTATCCTTCCACTTTAGAGCAACTTCGGTAATAGA
>CAZYWQ010000257.1:825-2040 GCA_964651675.1 uncultured Candidatus Sumerlaeota bacterium
GGTGTACGCAATTCATGAGACACATCAGCTGTGAAACGGCGTTCACGCTCAAAAGCCTCCCTCAGATGATCAATAAGATTATTAAAGGCAAGTATAACATCATTAACCTCTTGAACAGAAGAAATCTGAACCGGTGTAAGATTCTCGGAGGAAACAAGCTGGACTTCTTTTGCCAGTCTCTTGACAGGTTTTAGACTCTTCATTATAACAAACCATACCGAAACTAAGAGTACAGCAAGTCCAATCCCGATAGATAAAGATGTCTGTTTCAATATGGTGAAAAACCGTTTGTCTATATCTTTACGATCAATGGCTAATATAATTAGAATTTCATACTCAATTCTCTGCGGATTCAAAAGCTTTTGATTGAGAGAAGGGTCAATCTCCGTTTCTTCTTCGATCCGTGGATATTCCTTTAATGCGATACATCGGACTCTTTTATTTCGGAGCATAGAATTCCAGTAATAAGGGATATGGAGAGTTAGGTCATTTATGGATATTGGCAAAGGAATATCATCAAATTGTAAGGAATAAGAGCGTCCAATCTCCTTGTTATCAGAAAGTTGCTTAATCAGGAAAAATGCATTTGGATTCTTTCCACTATAATCTTTCATCACTTCATCAGCAAATTCGAGTTCAATATTTCCATCCAGTTCAAGTTCTGTAAGTGTTACGATGCTTTCAGCTCTTGCTCTTAAATCACTACTAAGAGCGCTATTAAGTGAATAATAACTTCGTTCCAATATCACTATTTCAATCAAGAGAAAAATAGATATGGAAATGATGAACAATCGGAATAATATTTGTCTTTTAAGACTAACCTGTTTCCTTATTGCCACAAATTTATCCTTATTTATTCAATAATATATCCCATACCTCTACGGGTTTTAATTAGCGAAGGTTTACCACTCTCATCTATTTGCTTACGAATCGAGCAGATTGCAGCATCGACCACATTACTCATCAGATCTGCATTTTCATCATAAATATGTTCCTCGATCTGTGACCTTGTAATTAATTTCCCTCTACTCATAGCAAGAAATTCAAGGATAGCATATTCTCGGGGTGGAAGTGGAATTACATTATTCTTACGACTCACAACACGCCTGACAGTATCGATTCTTATATCTCCTATCAAGATAATTGTACTTTTTACCTCATATTTTCGACGAATCAGAGCTTCTGTAGTCTTCCATATTGCTTCCCAACTCATTC
>CAZYWQ010000257.1:2050-4500 GCA_964651675.1 uncultured Candidatus Sumerlaeota bacterium
CCTCAAATGCAAACGGTTTAATCAGATAATCATCGGCACCTGTTTTTAAACCTTCCACTTTATTTTCAAGGCTATCTTTTGCAGTCAAAATTAAGATGTGTACATTCTTCCCTTTCTGGCGAAGTCGTTGTAAAATTTCCAAACCATCCATTCCCGGCAACATCAAATCGAGAATAATTACATCATAATCATTGGACATCGCAAACCACAGTCCTTCATTACCATCTCCGGTAATATCAACACTATAACCTGCCTTTTTCAGACCTATCGAAATAGACCTCTGAAGTTTTTTGGAATCTTCAACTAATAAAAGTCGCATTGCATTCTTTATCCCATTAGTATAACTTTTTCCTGCTGAAACTTGTAAGAAGTTCGCAAACCCTGTCCTGAATATATTCAGCGGACTCTTTCTCAAGCAAATAATTGTTTACAATCATAGCAAATATAATAGTCTCGCCATCTTTCGTAGTCGCATAACCCGATAAAGCTCTTGCGTTATCAATTGTGCCTGTTTTGGCTCTCACATTTCCTCCAGCAGTTGTCCCTCTCATCCTGTATTTGATTGTGCCATCAACTCCGGCAATAGGAAGTGCGTCATAATATTCCTTAAAATATCTGTGATGATACATATATTTATAAATCTTCACGATTTGTTCAGGGGAGATAAAATTGTATCGACAAACTCCACAACCATCCGCCATCATATAGTTATCAGGGTCAATTCCACATCGAACAAGGGTATTCTGAACCACCTTTCTTCCCTCAGAAAAACTCCCTTCTTTTCCATAATGATAGCCCAATAGCCTGACAAGTGTCTCCGAATAGAGATTCTGACTCTTTTTCATCAATGTTTTCAGAATCTCTTTTAATTCAGGTGACTGATGACTGAATAAAAGAGTTAGATTTTCCTTATTCGGATTATAATCAGTGTCATCATTATCCAGAACCTTACCTGTTACTTCAATCTCATTTCTCTCAAACGATTCTTTTAGCACTGTTAAAAAGAACAAGGTCGGATTATGAATTGTTCCCCAGTCACTAAAAGTTTCCGAACCGATGTCAACATCGCCTGTGATTTCAATTATATTAGTATCAGACGCTCTATTAAAGAAAATTTCTCTCTTTCCCAGACCTTTCTCAACTGTCCTGGTATTATTGACGATGGAAATGTAATTTGTGACAGGAGTAACCTCAAGCTTGCAAGGTTCACCAACCTTATCTGCAGGCGAACATCTAACCTTGATACAGTTTTCATAAAATTGAAACGGACTAATCTCAGCAGCATACCAATCCGAAAGATAATCCCACGACCAACCTCTTCCCAAAAGCACATCATCAAAAATGTCATCATTACCGATAATATCCCCTTCTATTTTCGATATTCCTTTTGCCTTCAGTTCCTTAGCCCATTTATTAAAAATCTCCTGTTGATTATCTTTATAACCAATCGTAGGGTCACCACTCGCATATATAATCAAATTCCCTTTTAATATGCCATCCTCGATTTTACCATCTGTAAAGATATCTGTGGTAAGCTTGAAATCAGGACCAAACTTAAGTAAAGCCGAAGCTGAAACAAAAATCTTCATATTTGAAGCTGGCATAAACAGTTTCTGTGCATTCCTCGAATAGATTATTTCTCCTGTATCTGCTGATTGGATCAACACTCCCCAGTTAGCATTCGAAAATTCCTCTGACCCGATGTATTTATCTATCTCTTTAGATAATCTTTGTATCGGAGATGAACAGTAATGAATCTGCAAATGCGAGCAACCAAAGAAAATTACGATTACAAATAATAAAATTAATGTTCTTGAATATCTTAGCATATTTTTTTCTTCCTGTTAATTTATATTCTGGATTTCTGTTTTTATATGAATGGCAAATTAGCAAGTCTCCCAGAAATCTCTATTCTATGATGGTATACCGTCCATATCTTTGTCCATTCCGTCAAATGCAGTCAATATAGTATTAAAAACTTTTTTATACATATTCTTCAAGATTCTACTTTTAAATCCGGTTTTCCAGACAGCCGAATGCAATTCATCCGACACAATCAGAACTCCAGCAATGTTAATCTTTTTCAAATTACACACTGCAAACAAAGCTGAGAGTTCCATATCAACACCAATAGCACCTTTATCCCGATGATAAGCAACTTTCTTTGTTGTCTCCATATACGGTGCATCCGTTGTCCATATCTTCCCTTCAGAAAATGGAATCTTTTCTTTTTTTAAGTATCCCTGAATATGCTTCAGTAAATGAGAAGATGGTTGATACTTTGGCATTGATGAGTATAATTTACTTGTTCCTTCTTCAGAAATAGCAGAAGTCGGGACTATGACATCTCCAATTTTAGCATCCTTACATATTGAACCGCAGGTTCCAAACACAATGATGTTTTTGACATTATTGACTGCAAGTCTTTCAAGAAGCATTACCGCTGCTGG
>CAZYWQ010000257.1:4510-4952 GCA_964651675.1 uncultured Candidatus Sumerlaeota bacterium
AGCCAATGGATGGACCTGCTATAACAAAATTTCCATCTTGAGGAACCATCAAATTAAACGAAATCATATCATAGTCAGTGAAACTCTTTTTATCTAAAACTTTCTTCAGCCACCTATTGAAAGTTGTACAAGTTATAAACAGTGCATTAGAATGCTTATCCCCTAAAAAAGAAATTTTCTCGGTTTTTATAAGATTCATATTCGGAATCTAACTCATTTTAACAGGTTGTACTTCTAAGGTATTCGATATATAACCTATATGTTTTCAGTATTTTATGGACTTTATCCTAATATAAATTATTACCAACATTTTACTCATCTGAGGCAAAAAAAAGAATATATTCATTGCAATTCACTTTTCGAATTTATAAATACTCTCCTCAATTAATTATTTTTTACTATATTTGCAATATAACACGGAACAGTGTACGTGTCAAATCCT
>CAZYWQ010000258.1:0-4949 GCA_964651675.1 uncultured Candidatus Sumerlaeota bacterium
ATGGATGGTGAAAGTATAATACTTAAAAAGGATTAATAATCATATTTTACTTGGTTGTGCGTTTGTAACATTTCCAGCAAAGGATTTCGACTTCACCGTATCCTTTTCCAGAACCTTTTACTCTTGCCTGCCAAACACCCCAGCCTCCTTTTCCTCTGTGCTGCCAAACTAATACTCTATTACATCGCCTATTCTTGTGTTCACATTTTTCATTTTTGCATTGGCATTTTCCACCAGCTTTTTCCCAGGCAGCTTTTACGACATCATCCGAGAGTTCCATAATCCATAGTTCCTTATTTTACTTTTAAAACTAAAGATAATAAATCGGTCAGAATATAATATCAATTAAAAAAATTTGCTCAAAAATTAACCTGTTACTTGGTACAATGAAAAATGTTGGTTTTTCAAAAGTTTTAATTCTATTTTGGAAGGGATTATTCAATTTTTATTTTTATTGGATTTAACTCCCAATTTCTTAAAATTCTTAAGCATCTCTTTATATACTGCTTTTCCGCTTTCAGCGATGGGTGGTAGAGGAACGGTTGAAATATCTGGTTCTTTTAATGTTCCTTTTGCCTTGTACAAAAGAAGTAATTCACTGACTTTATCAATCGGTTTTGTTATCTCTTTAACGACAGGAATTTTCCCAAGAAATCCTTTTGAAAAAGATAGTCCTAATGTGAAATCCAAAATCCCATTAAGATTGAGAGCACCGTGTCCAGAGATTCCAATTGTATTACTTCTCATTTTCAGATTAGTTGTTCGAATTTCATTTCCTTGAATTTTGAAGTCTGCTGTAACATCTGTAAAGATAGCCTTGTTGAGCTCATTCACTCCTGATTTTTGTGCTAATGCACTGATTATAGGTACTCCTGTAAAAAAGCAATCTATTATAGCCAAACTTCCATCACCGTTAACTGAATATTGCTCTTTGGAGGATTCAACCACAAATCCTGTTGCACAGGCAAATCGTCCTTCGACTTTTGAGGTCTCATTTATATATTTTCGAATGAATGTGCCTAAGTTCATCTCGGAAACTTCAAAGTTAGCAAATATCCTGTCTTCTCGATTTCTATCATATAGATATATTCCTTCCCCGTTTACTTTACCTTCTGCTAATTTTAGAGTAACATTGTCAAAGAAATAATTTTCAATCCCTCTGAATTCATTCAGAAATGTTATTTCACCATCAACATTGTTTCCAATATAGTTTTTATATCTCATTTCTTTGGCTTCAATGTGTGCATTCAAGATAGAAGGGATAAATTTACCAATGCTTTTTGATTTACTCTGAGGTTCTAACCAATCATCGATAACAGCATATGGTGTCTTTACGATAAGATTGATCTCTACTTTTTCTCTTAAATCGGCTTTGCCACTGACTACGCAATCTCTGCTATTTCCAGCATTAACCTCGGCATTTGTCGCTGTTATTTCGCCTTTATCGTATTTGAAATCACCATTAAGGTCCTTCAATCTAAACTTGAGGAAATAAGGTTTTATTCCAAAGTTTTCTGCATCTATATCTGCTTCTAAGTGAAAAGGTAATCTGGTTCCAAGGATGTAGGAAATGTCATCTTTTGTGTTTGATTTTATTTGCGCCGAGATTTTTAGCATACCATCAATATTAAAGTCTTTGACCAGATCAATTGCTAAAATATCTGATATTGTTGAAGTAATTTCTGTATAAATTGATGCGAAATAAAAGGGGAAGTTCAATTGACCAGCAATATCTAACGCCAATGGTTCTAATTCAGAGTTTTCTTTATTTAATTTGACCTGTCCTGTATATTCAATTATATCTATGGCTTCCTTAAAATTTTTGATATTCAAATCAAATCCACATCCTACATCGTTTAAAAAATTCATTGTATCTGCCAATTCTGGATTCAATGTCTCGATGATTTGTAGTGGTTCCACTTTTCCATTAAGTTGAAGGTTATAATGCGGTTTGATTGCAATGAATTTGTCGCTATCAATCCTGCCCTTTATATTTATGAATGCATCTTTCAATTCCACCGCAAGTTCGTTTACAGAGAGGATATTCCTGGTTAGATGTAAATCGGCATCTTTTATTTTTAGTGGTAAATTAAATAAGTCAATGGAACCCTGATGACCATTTAATTTCACTTCAAAATCAAAATACCCTTTGCTGAATTCTTCTGGAATAAAATCCAGGTCACCTTCTATTTTTAACGGAACATTAACTATCGTACCTTTGAGATTTTTCTTTAAGTCAGAAGAAAGGAATTTTTCCAGAATTTCATTGTCCAGCACACCTTCCGATTTGAGATGTAAGATTATCCTGTTAGATTCTGGCAAGTTGAAATCGAAATTTTCTATCCTGCCAGAGATTATTGTTGGAGAGTCATTAATTTCAAATTTGAAGGGAGTCAGGAATGTTAATTTTTTGGAATCGTATTTTATTCGACCATAAATTTTTTGTATCAGTGAATCCCATTCATTTATATATGTACTCACACCTTTTAATGAAACATCGGCAGATTCGATTTTTATACCTTGTGATAATAGATCTCCGGAGAGTTTTGCAAATCCATCGATCTTTCCTGTGCGAAATGAATCGTCTGAGATATTAGCAGGAGAGAATAAAGTTAACTTCTTAAATATATCGGGTGAAAGATTTTTGAAATCTATATCGAGAGAAAATGTCTCTTTGTCCGTTAAATAAATAATTCCCTTTACTGAATTTTCTAATTCATCGAGTGTTAATTTAAAGTCTGTAATTTGGAGTAATTTACCTTCTGTATATAAGAATTCCGAATCGACGCTGAAATTTCTGAAATCGACAGATCTAAAATCATCACTGATTTGAAGGTCATCAATATCGTACTTTGCATTTATCACATAAGAATCACTAATATATCTAATACTTGTATTTAGTTGTATATTGTTGTTATGGAAATAGAAATAGTTATTTTGTAACCGAACCTTGTCGAAATGGACTCCCTTAAGGGTCAGGTAAGCTTTAATCGAGCTTTTACTATTTTTGAAATCACGAGGATAGAGTACCTTTCCGAAGCAGTTTTGGAATATGTTATTTTTAGCACCTTTTATTACAAATTCAATATCGCCTTCTGTCGGCACTTTCATATATATATATTTGAATTGTATCTTTTGAATATAATCACTATAATGTGTCTTGGGTAACGATAATTTTAAATTACTTATCTGAACATCTCTGATATTAATTGCTGATTTACTCGTGGGTTTTTCGCTGATTAACCTGTCTATGTACTTCTCATTTTCTTCTGAGGATATATCCAGCATCATATTGTAGAAATAGAATCTATCGAATATCTCTTTACCAAAAAGATATGATAAAAGATTGATTTTTATGAAGACAGTGCTTGACTGGATTATTGGTTTTTCTTGATTGATTCTTGTAAGTGAAAAATTCTTTAATCTGAATCCTCTTAATAGAAAAACAGTTGTTTTATCTACCTGAATATCCGCACCTGTTGCTCTTTTTAGACTATCAATTACTATCGAATTAATCTTTTTGGATGATATTGGCATAAAAACCAACAGCACTATAATGCAGACGAACAACAGCAATAAATAAGCGGCAATTCTATATCTTTTAGGTATGCGTTTTTTCTTCTTAGCCATCGTCTAAAACATAAAAAAATTCTGTGCTTAAAAACTTTTTTCTTGATTACTGGTAATTTGTTTACTACCTTAAGTCAACAATAATAAAGTTCTTGCAATTATTTCTAAGACTGACATTATTTCTTGTTCTGTAAAAACATTTTTATCTATTAAAAGGGAAAGAATATGAAAGCAACAATCAAAAAAGAAGATTTGCTATCAGCAGTTTCTACAGTCCATAATATAGTTAGTCAACAAAGCACTCTCAGGATATTACAAAATATACTACTTGAGACGACTTCAAATGGTTTGTTATTCATTGCTAATGATATGGAAGTGGGTGCTAAGAGAGAAGTTCCTGCTGAGATAAAAGAGGAGGGAACTATCACCGTTCCTTCGAAGAAATTTACCGATGTTGTTAGGCAACTACCTACCGATTCCGATATTTCAATCGAGACAGAGGGAAATATTGTGAAGGTTGATGCAGGAAAATTGAAATATCGATTGGCAGGATTGAGTAGAGAGGATTTTCCTGAGTTCCCAACATTTTTACCGCAAAACACAATCAATATTGAAGCGAAAGTGTTGAGGGAACTTATCAGTAAAACGGCATTTGCTGTTTCAACCGATATTTCCCGCCGTGTTCTTATGGGGATTTATTTTCAGATTCACGAAAATAAATTAGTCCTTGTTGCTACTGATGGAAAAAGACTTGCTTATATAGATAATGAAATTGACACTTCGAAAGTGAAACTTCCCGTTGATATTATTATTCCAAGTAAGGCGCTCACGGAACTTAATAAAACTTTAACTGATGAAGGACAGGTTAAGATTGAGATTGGTCAAAACTTAGTCCTCTTTGAGTTTAATTCCACTGTTTTCATTGCGAGACTCATAGATGGACAATATCCTGATTATACACTTGTCATCCCAAAAGAGTTTAAGAGTTATTTGACGATAGAAAATGAGGCTTTGGTGAAGAGTATTAAATCCGCTTCTATCCTTTCTGATGAAAAAACAAACTCCATTACTTTTGATCTTAAAGAAAAGAAAACTATCCTGAAAACCGAACATCCCGAATTGGGTTCAGCTACGAGAGTAATCGATGGCGATTATAAAGGAGAACCGCTTCAGATAGTATTCAATCATATTTTTGTGACAGAAATAGCGAGGGCAATCGATTCCGAAAAAGTTAAAATTGGATTAACTGAGGCACTATCTCCCGCAATGTTCACTTCTGAAGAGGAAGGCGACACATCCAAATATATCATAATGCCTTTGAAAGTCGCTGATATTTAGGATTTATGAGCTACTCCAATATCCAACTAAGTAGATATTTC
>CAZYWQ010000259.1:0-3425 GCA_964651675.1 uncultured Candidatus Sumerlaeota bacterium
CATTTCCAATGTGGAACAAGTCATAAACGGTTGGTCCGCAATTATACATCTTAACAACACCTTCTTTTAACGGAATGAATTCCTCTTTCTTCTTAGTCAGGGTATTGTAAACTTGTAGAGTCATTTTTTCTTCTCTGATATTTTTTGTTTTATTTTTAACCTATATGTATATTTATTATAGGTGGTGCTTGTAAAGGAAAAATGTTGGGTGTTAGAGATCTCGGATATATTACTGCCAAATGTAGTGAGCACCTTTAGGTGCGTTTATTTTAAACTAAAGACCCTCACTACATTTTATTGAATCTGTCATTGCAGGCAAATTCTTGTGATATAAATGTCGTGTTACAGTTTTTCAGGGATTTTGTTATTGAGAGATTTTTGATTTGATTTCATAGTACAACTCTAACATAAGTCTCTTAAGTTCTGTTGGGAAGTGGTATTGAAGGCTATTGCCAAGTGTTACGCAATGTGTGCAAACGCACTTTTTATCCTTGATGAATTTTCTTTGTTTTATTGCGGGTTCCGAATTCCATAGCTTCATAAAATCATAGTCAGCTTCTCTTAAATTTCCAATTGGTTCCAATAATTCGCATAATCTGACATCACCATTTGAATCGATAACTCCCACTGTTGTTCCACCCAAACAAGGAATCTTTAACATATCACTTTTGATTACTTTTCTCTGAATGGAATAAAGTACTCTATAAAAAGATAATTGGATTGCTCGTAGATGAGAATTGATGTTTGGTTTTAATAATCTTTTATTTACATCGATGGCAAGTTTATGAATTTTTTTGATATCGTCGTAGGAAGGGCTTTTAATCGAGCTGTCCTTGGGATTGCCTCTGACAGGTTCAAACATAATTCTATCGACTGCGATATTTTTCTCAATGAACTCAACTAATCTGATAATCTCATTAACATTTTGGTCAGAAACAACAGTCAAGACGATTACATCGAGATTTTTCATTTCCTTTTTCAGATTTACCAAGGCTTTAAGACACTCCATAGCTTTTTGGAAGGCATCATTAACACCTCTTAACTGGTTATGATATTCTGCAAGACCATCAAATGAAACTCCAATTGTCAGATATAGATGAGGATGTTTTTCGAGGATTGATTTTGCGAAATCAATCGTGCGATCAGTTAAAAGACCATTTGTTGGAATATCGAGTGTTCTTATTTTATCGGTTTGAACAAATGTATCAACGATTTCGATCAAATCATCTCTTAAGAAAGGTTCACCACCTGATAACAAGAGGTGTTCGAAGGCAGGAATGGTAGAAGCAAACTTTTTAATTTCATCGATAGTTAAGTCATCCGCACCCTGATTTAATCTCTGCCAATAAAAACAGGTGCTACACCGTGCATTACATCTGGATGTAACAAAAAATGTTAAGACATTAAATTTCGGTTTTGTGAAAAGTTGTTTTAGCTCTATTAAACGCATTATATACTTTTGACAAATTGTGTTGTTATAATTTTAACTACCTGCGATCAGGGTTCCTATACCTTCGTTTGTAAAGATTTCGAGCAGAATAGTGTGAGGGATTCTGCCATCGAGGATGTGTGCTCTTTTGACCCCGCCTTGTATTGCTCTTAAACAGGCTTCTACTTTCGGTATCATCCCTCCTTTTATGATTCCTTCCTTTATTAATTTGTTACTTTCTTCGACTGTCATACAGGGAATGACGGAGTCAGAATCTTTTTCGTCTTTTAAGACTCCTTTTACATCTGTTACTAATATAAGTTTTTCGGCTTTTAGTTCTGATGCTATGGCAGAAGCAACAAAATCCGCATTGATATTGTATGTAACTCCTTCTTCATCAATTCCAATCGGCGAAATCACCGGGATGAAGTCGTTTTCATCCAGTACATTTATGATTTCTGTGTTTATCTTTACCACATCTCCTACAAATCCAACATCTTTTTTTGTATCACTTTTTTTGTCCTCTACGAAATGCTTTTTTGCAGTTATTAAACTTCCATCTTTTCCACTTAATCCGACTGCTTTTCCACCAAGCTGATTGATAAGCGCTACAATTTCTTTGTTCAGTCTTCCAACAAGTACCATCTCTGCAATTTCAAGTGTTTCTTCATCAGTAACTCTGTGACCATCAATAAAAGTCGGTTCCTTTCCCATTCTCTTCATTATGCTGCTGATTTCTTTTCCACCACCATGAATGATGACAGGATTGATCCCTACATATTTCATCAATATGATATCTAATAGTATATTCCTCTTAAGATTCTCATCTATCATCGCTGCTCCACCATATTTGATTACGAATGTTGAACCGTAGAATTTTTTTATGTATGGCAGAGCTTCTATAAGTATGTTTGCTTTATCGACTAATTCTTCAATGTTAAGTTTTCTCAAATCCTTTTCTTCTTTCGACATCTGATATCCTCTCAATAGTTTTACTTTGAAAAGGTAATTTATAACCTATGTTAATTGCAAGGTAAAAATTATTGGCGAGTTGCTGAGGAAAATCTAAGAGGACAGGACACTGTCCTGTCCCTACAATTGAAATGGACAGAACGATGTTCTGTCCCTACAGTTGTGATTTTGTTGTTAATGGTATATGGCTTATGAAGAAATGTGTTGATAATGATTCACTGTTAATATATTGAAATCTCTAAAAAACTAACAGCTTAAATTGTGTCATTCCCACGAAAGTGGGAATCCAGGAGGTTTATAAACAATTTTAAATTCTTTCTGGATTCCCGTTTACACGGGAATGACATATTAATCAGTACTCCGGAGAACTTACAGGGTGGCTTAAATGTTTAACACTCAATTGGAATCGTTGGTTGATCATACGGAATCTGTTTTAGGAAAAAATGGTGCGTTGTCAAAGTTGATGGAAGGTTTTGAATTCAGGAATGAACAGTTGTTTATGGCAAAGACGATTTGTCATTCATTGCTGTATAGTGAACATTTAATCTGTGAGGCTGGGACTGGTATTGGTAAGAGTCTTGCCTATCTTGTGCCGATTATTTTCTGGACAGAGTTCGAGAAGAAAAAGGTTCTGGTCACTACGAATACTAAGACTCTTCAGGAACAAATTTTAAAGAAGGATATTCCGTTTCTGAAAGAAAATTGTGGTCTGGATTTTAAGGCTTATCTTGCTGTTGGTTCGAGGAATTATTTGTGTTTGAGAAGATTTAATGCTGAAATGACTTCTTCCGTTACTCTTTTTACACCAGGTGAATTCGGTAATTTGCAAAAGATAAGGCATTGGGTTGATCAGACAAAAACGGGATTGTTCGCAGAATTGCCATTTATTCCTTCGTCGAATTTGCAGTCTCACATTGGTCGAGAAAGAGATTTGTGTGCTGGCAGAAAGTGTCAGTATTATAAAGATTGCTTTTATTTCAAGGCTCGTTTGGCTCTTAAGGATGCTGATATTATCGTTGCAAAT
>CAZYWQ010000259.1:3435-4942 GCA_964651675.1 uncultured Candidatus Sumerlaeota bacterium
TATTGCCGAAATATGATGCTGTCGTGTTCGATGAGGCTCATAATATAGAAGAAGTAGCAGTTAATTATCTCGGTTCGCAATTTTCAAACTCTGGTTTGAAGTGGCTACTCAATACTATTTATAATCCAAAATCAGGTAAAGGGATTGTATTGAAAGGTAATTTATCAGGAGACCAAATCAATAAAATACAATCTCAGATCGAAGAGTGTGAGAAATGTTCAGATAAATTTTTTCAGGATGTCGTGTCAAAAATGGGTGGCGATTCATTTAGACGCAGAGTGACTGACAAATTTTTTGTTGCTAATAGTCTTTCGAAACCATTGACGGAGTTGGGGAAATCGCTGAAGGAACTTGGTAAACAATTGTCCGATGAAGAAACTCGGTTTGAGTTTAATGCCTTTGCGGAAAAGTGTAACGCTTCAGCGAAGACAATAAACGATTTTTTAGAACAGAATTTGGAAGATTGGGTCTATTGGATTGAGGGTGAAAAAAGACTGCGATATAAAAGAATCACTCTTAATATTAATCCGATTATTGTCGCTGATTTATTGAAAAAAATGGTTTTTGATAAAACGAAACCGTGCATTTTAACTTCAGCGACCCTTGCTATTAATCGCAAATACAATTATCTGAAAGAGTCGATTGGTCTGCAAGATAATATTGAGATTTTACTCGATTCACCTTTCGATTATAAAAATAATGTTTTGTTCTATACCAATCCAGATGCACCTGATCCGAATTCTCCCGATTACACCGATTATTGCGAAAAAGTAGTTAAAGAAATTATTGAGCAAACAGAGGGAAAGGCATTTGTTTTGTCCACGAGTTATAAATTGATTTCGTTACTATTTGAAAGATTAGGTGAAACATATAATGGTTATAGGATTATGAAACAGGGTGAGGCGCCAAGACACAAATTGTTGGAAGAGTTTCGGACGGATATACATTCTATTTTGTTGGGAACTGATACTTTTTGGGAAGGAGTAGATGTGCAGGGTACAGCTCTCGAATGCGTGATTGTTACGAGATTACCATTCGAAGTTCCGGATGAACCGACTGTTCAAGCGAAAACTGAATATTTGGAGAAGATTGGTAAGAACGCCTTCACGGATTATCAGCTACCGAGAGCTGTTCTGATGCTGAAACAAGGTGTTGGGAGATTAATCAGGAGTAAAAAGGATATTGGAGTTATTGCAATCCTTGATCCGAGAATTAAAACCCGACGCTATGGTGCAATCTTCCTCAATTCCCTTCCTAAATGTAAGAATATCGGATCTGTTGATATAATTAATAAAATGTTATCTACAATCAGAAATAGAATAAAAAACAATTCTTAGAAAAGCGATAATCATCAGGTCAAACAATGTCCATTTAATCCATCTTTAATTGTGATTAGATGATTCAGAATAAATATTAGATGGTGCAGGATATTTATCCTGCACCGTTTAATTCTTTGGGATATATATCCCATTTTATTTTTAGTTCAGGATAAATATCCTGAACTATC
>CAZYWQ010000260.1:0-4630 GCA_964651675.1 uncultured Candidatus Sumerlaeota bacterium
GATGTTACGACTGTAGGATCATCATCATACCTGTCTATTTTTACAAATCCCATTAAAGTACCATCATCAAAGTCGTAAGTATTGTCATATATCGTTTGAGCTCCAATAGGTAGTATAAGTACCACCAAAGAAAAAATTAATAGCCAAATTGCGCATTTACTCAATGTACTATCCTCCTTTCTGTAGAAAAATTTACTGAGAATCATAAACGAATGAAAGCTATAAATTAATCTTTCAATTAAGTTATATATTCCCTTTGCAGAATAAATGTCAATACTTTTTACACTTACAGTTTATCCCAAGAAAAAGCCAAAAAAATTATTTATAATGTAAAAATAAAAAAGGGAATATCCCAAAATAATATATTCCCTTAGAAAGTATTTTATATTTAATAAAAAAGGTTAATAAATTGACCAGTTCTCTGCGTAACAGGCACTATACTCGATATATTCATAAATATCATCAGCAAGGATTGGATCAAATGAAGTTGTACTATGTCCTATTATTCCAACCTGCATATGTGTATCAATATTCGGATCATTTTTACCCATGGGTGAGAAAGAAGGAGCAGCTCCATTGATCGAACTTTTAATCAAAGAGCCTCCATCGAACTCCATAGTGAAAGTATTCCAGCCCGGAATGGTCATATTTGTATCATCAAGATTAGTATCCTCTGCAATCGTATAATAAACCAAGCCATTAAATCTCTCTAAATATACTGTGTTATTGCGATAACCAAAACGGTAATAAGATTCTTGCATTAAGGGATCAGAATCATTAATAGCAATGAGAGCAACATCGTGTTCGTTGGTTGAATCCGAAATTACACAGCATATTTTGGCTTCAATTATTGCTTTGACAAATCCTATATGAGTTCTATCAAATGGCGTTCCTCCGACTGCAGAACCAAGACCAGCGAGAGTATGATCATCATCCGCAACTCTTATGACATAAGAACCCGAAGGGGGTGGAAAGGCTGAGGGAAAATCCGCATCGGATGTTACCGCTGTTGGATCATCATCATATCTATCTATTTTTACAAATCCCATTACCGTACTATCGTCAAAGGTGTAAGTATTCTCATATATTATTTGCGCTCTAATGGGCAGGATAAATACTACTAAAAATAAAGTGAATCCCCAGATTGCATACTTTCTCAATTCACTATTCTCCTTTTTATAATAACCTTCATTGAAAATAATTTGCGTATGTATACAATTATCCTATAGTAACCCTCAACAATTATTATATTAATAATCCATTATAAAAAGGGATGAAATTCTTTATAAAAATGATAATTTCACTCTTTTTTTCAATCATTCAAAGCTTGTTTCAAAGCTGACCATTTATTCTCTTTTTCCAAATAGTTCGAATGAAAGATAATCACACCAGAAGAAGGTGGATTCAGGGCGATTTTTATTGATTGTTTAAATTCATCATCGCTCAATTTGTCAGGGATACTACAGGCTTGAATTATCGGAACAATATCTTTACCTGTAATCTTCTTAAAATAAGATGTGCTTTGTTTGATCCATTCAACATTTCGGTAACACAACTTATGATAAACCATTGGTGAAAAAATATCAACGCCACTATCTGCAAGGAGTTTGAAATCCTGCCCTACTATTTCTATTATTGCATTATCAAACTCATCGGTCTGCCAGGGAACTCCAAAAAGACCAAGTACAATTTCTGGATTTTCTTTTTTAATCTGATCTGAAATTTCTTTTACAAAACCAGCTATCTTTTCACATTTCCATTCAGACCATTTATCCGAATGTTTTTCCATTATATATTCAGCTGCTTTGTCTCTACTTAAAGAATCAGGAATCTCTATCTGTTTCTCTCTCTTAAACAATCCTAAACAAACATCACAAAAACAGGACTGATACAACTTCGGTTCTTTTACTTCCCAATGACAGGGATATCGAATGAAATCCAACCAGACACCATCAACTTTATATTCGTCAACTAATTTCTTTGCCTTCTTTAGCAATTCATCCTGAAGCCATTTTTGATTAGGACATACTCCGCAATACCATTCTTCTTTTTCAATCGGTTTGCCATCCAAACCAATCGGATGACTTTCGGGATGACTCTGCCAATGCTTTTCCCCCTGAAAACAAAGTAAATCAGCATAAACTTTTATCTCATTTTTTCTACACTCATCTCTGAATGCTGTATTATCGTATCCACCAAAAACAGCATTTATTTTATGCTGCTCCAGAAACTTCACAATATCTGCTGTTGATTGTCCTTTCAGATTTTTAATCCATCGATCCACAGCATAAACAGCAATCATCTTAGAATTTCCTCCTTTTGTCGATTGATCTCCTTTGACAATGTTAGCACTCATTAAAACAATCAGGAGACCACAGATAAATAATCCAATTATTCTATGATAATATTTAATCATCCTCAAATTCACTCTCAAAAGTTATAATCAAGTAAATACACAGATTTATATCATATTCAAGAAATTTAATGAAAGATAAAGAATACTTGAAAGGAATATTTCTATTTTAAGCAATTTTCACTCATTTCTCTTGACGGTGAATCTATTTATCACCTTAATAAAGGCTACAATGGAATGGTTAAGTAACATACCCGCTTTGATAAAGATATTCTTAGTCTTAGGAATTGCCATCATCGGCTTAAAGTTCAGGCTACATCTGAGCATTTCACTCTTTATAGGATGTATCTGTCTTGGATTCCTTTTTCAGATGTCTCCTGAGAATTTCCTTAATGCAACAATATCTGGTATTTTATCCCTTGAAACACTATCCTTAGTAATAATAGTCGCGGGTATATTAGTACTATCCAATGGGATGTCTCTTTCAGGCAGGTTGGAGAAAATTGTTGATTCATTCAAAAAACTCGTTGGAGAAAGTCGAATAACACTTGTTACTTTTCCAGCACTTATAGGTTTATTACCGATGCCAGGTGGTGCCGTTTTTTCAGCACCAATGGTCGGTGCAGTGAGTCAGAACTCTACCCTTTTGCCTCATCATAAAACCATCATTAATTATTGGTTTCGGCACATCTGGGAATATTGGTTTCCTCTTTATCCCGGAGTGATTCTTGCCCTTTCCTTAACAAATGTTCCAGCATGGAAATTTATAACTCTCAATTGTCCTATGACACTTATTGCCATCGGAATTGGGTATATTATTTTATTAAGAAATGTCTCACTTGGTGATAAAAAACACCGTAACTACTCGGTAAATAATATCAAAGATTTCATTTATCAACTTATACCAATCTTTTTGATGCTTTTTTCAATGCTCTTTATAGGAATCCTCATTAACATCATTGAGAAAAAAATGAATTTCAAATCCAAATTTATGGACAGATTGCCTATTTTCATCGGTTTAGTCCTGAGCATCTCCTGGGTTTTGATTATTGATAAATTGAGTTGGAAAAACATCAAAACTATTTTCCTCAACAAAACAATCTGGCAATTAGGATTCCTCGTTATTGTAATAATGGTATTCAGAAGCATCTTGGAAAAAAGTGGCGGAGTAATCACTCTTAAGGATGAACTCCTCACATACAACATCCCCATAAATGTTCTTATAATGATACTCCCATTAATCACAGGAATAGTCACTGGAATCGCTGTAGGATTTGTCGGAACATCCTTCCCCGTTGTTATTACTCTCATATCAACAATGAACATTGCTGTCGAGCATACAGGTTCATTGATATTCATATCTTATGTTTTCGGATATATCGGTATGATGCTTTCGCCAGTTCATCTGTGCTTATTGCTAACAAAAGATTATTTTAAAGCGAATCTCGCAAAAGTCTATACTAAATATTTAATTCCCATAAGTACATTATCAATCATTTCGGCTCTCATTCTATATTTTGTATATAAATACTTCCAATTTTAAATCGCCACTTTCACCAATCTTCATTCTTCCCAAAACAACACCAACTAATGATTCAATTTCCTATTGACAGCAATTTTAAAGTAACATAATCATTATTCTGCAATAATCCACTTATTATAATGCGAGATATTTTTAAAATAAATAGAGGAGAAATAATCAAATGAAATCAGAAAAAGAAAATAACATTAAGAACACACAATACTACATAGATTTGGAAGATGAATATGGTGCCAAGAATTACTACCCACTCAATGTGGTTCTAACAAAAGGAGAGGGAATTTGGGTTTGGGATGTTGAAGGAAAGAAATATCTCGATTTTCTATCAGCTTATTCAGCCGTTAATCAAGGACATTGTCATCCCAAGATTGTCCAAACACTTATTGAACAGGCAGAAAAATTAACTCTTGTTTCGAGAGCCTTTCGACACGATCAATTAGGACCTTTCTATAAAGAGATTTGTGAGATGACAGACTCACATATGGTTTTACCGATGAACAGTGGTGCAGAAGCTGTTGAATCCGTAATAAAAGCCGTTCGGAAATGGGGATATACAGTAAAAGGTATCCCAAAAGGCAAAGCTGAAATTATAGTGTGCGAAAATAATTTTCATGGTCGAACCATTACTATCGTTGGTTTCAGCACCGAAAAACAATACCGAGATGGTTATGAACCCTTTACTCCAGGTTTCAAAATTATTCCATTTGGTGATGTTAATGCATTAGAGTCTGCCATAA
>CAZYWQ010000260.1:4640-4927 GCA_964651675.1 uncultured Candidatus Sumerlaeota bacterium
ACTCCGAACACAGTTGCCTTTATGGTCGAACCTATTCAGGGAGAAGGCGGAATAATTATTCCCTTTGAAGGTTATCTTCGCAAAGTAAGAGAAATTTGCGATGAACATAAAATAGTACTCATCACAGATGAAATTCAGACAGGTCTTGGACGAACAGGTAAGATGTTAGCCGAAGAACACGAAGGAATCGTTGCTGATTTAACACTTGTTGGAAAAGCACTTTCAGGCGGTCTCTATCCTATCTCAGCCGTTTTATCCAATAAAGAAGTATTGGGAGTGTTTCAACC
>CAZYWQ010000261.1:0-4900 GCA_964651675.1 uncultured Candidatus Sumerlaeota bacterium
CCTTCGTGGACAACCCAACAATCTTAAATCTATCTTTAAAATCTCTGACCACATTCAAGGTTGTTGTACCAATGGAACCCGTTGAACCGAGGATTATTATCCGTTTCATATCTTACTCTCAATCCTCATAATAGGCTTAAAATACAGAGAAGCTTAAAATTCTGGGACTGCATTTTCATATATATTTATATGATGTTTGAATACATTGAGGATTGTCAACAAATTATGCAGAAGGTGTCTTATGGTACAAATTCTCTTACATCAAATTTCTGGTTTTTCTATTTTTATTGATTTATTATTTGTTGTTATTATAGTTTTGTTTTTACTGAATGAGTGAAGGAATTTTTCCATTTGATGCTGAAAGGAATCAAGAGGGTATGAAGGCGGTAAGATTAGTTGAGCCATTTAAGTTTGAAATGGTCGATATTGAAAAACCTGTGCCAAAGGATAATGAGATTCTTGTGAAGGTTTTGAAAGTTGGGATATGTGGTTCGGATGTGTCTAAGTATTCTGGAGAGCATTTGAGAGTTTCATTACCGGCTGAGATTGGATTCCCTGGGCATGAGGCTGTGGGAGTAGTTGAGGAGTCAAGGTCTCGGTCTTTTAAGGAGGGTGATTTTGTTCTGATAGAAAAGGGATATTCTTTCAAAGAGTATGTTAGTCAAGCAGATGATAAATTTCTTCTATTACCGGATAATAAAAAATTAGATGAGTTTGTTTGTAGTCAACCTTTGGGGACTGTGGTTCATTGTTTTCATAAGTTGGTTGATTTAGATGGGAAGAAAGTTGTTGTGCTTGGACAGGGTCCTACTGGACTTTTGTTTAATTCAATGTTTAAATTGAAAAATGCTGAAATGATAATCGGTGTTGATATACTTGATTACAGATTAGCAGTATCGCGAAAATTAGGAGCAACACACACTTTTAATAATCGTGATGGGAATTTGGTGGAATACATAGCTGAATTAACCGATGGAAAGATGACTGATTTAGTAGTTGAGGCAGTTGGGTATCAGGAAACTTATAGAGAAGCATTCAAGGTTGTGAAAAGAGGAGGAAGAGTAATATTCTTTGGTATGATAAGAGATCTGGATGGTGCGGAATGTTTTAATCTTAATTTCGATGATGTTTTTAGGAAGGAGATTAATATCATATCAAGTTATGGACCTCATCTGATTAATGATATAAAAGTGGGAATGGAGCTGATTAATACCAATAAAGTAGATGTCAGACCTTTGATTACTCATCATTTTGCTTTTGATGATGTGTCGAAAGCGTTTGAGATTGCTTATAATAAAGAAACTAATCCAATTAAGGTGATAGTGGATTTTTAGAGAATACGATATGAAATCAAAAAGTGTTTTTTTGATTCCTTTACTTCTATTCATAATTTTGGCTTTCATTGTAAGTGTCATCGAAGTTTATCTTCCTTCCAAGCTGGTGATCACACTAAAAGCTCCTCCAAAGAGTGTCTTTCAGGTATTTTATGACATCGGAAATGGTTTTAATGAAGTTGATTCTATGAAGATGCCTGTTAGAAAAAGTTATGATTTTGTATCACTTGAATTTCGGTTGCCTTTGAAAGTTGTAAAAAATGTTCGCATAGATTTAGGATCTCGGAAAGGGTATATTGATATCAAACAAGTTTGTTTGAAAAATATTTTTAAGGAATATTATTGGCAGGCAAAAGATATTCCTAAAAACTTTAAATTACTTCCAAAGACTGATAATCACACTGTTAGAACCGATCAGCGGAATCTGAAAAAGACGCTTCAGCTTGAATTTAAAGGCGATTTTGCTAAGGTTTTTTCTGAAACAAATCAAGTTAAGAAGTCATATCTATACATAGCTTCTCTGTTTTTATCTCTTCTTTTATTTATTGTTATACAGTTTAAGAATTTTATTGGTGTGGCTTTTGTTAAATTTTATAAAGGCTTAAGTTTCACAATCAATTATTGCAAAAGAATATTTGTGAATTCTCTAAATGATAAAAGCAGATTGCGTCCTCTTGTCGTTAAATTACTCATTCTCGCGTTATTATTATTAACATTTTACTTATACAGTATTTTATCAAAAGGTTCTGGCAGTGTAAATATTGAATCATCAAAAGTCATAAATTCTGAGTACTGGATTCTAACTCTGCTTATTATCCCAATAGTATTATTGCTGTATTACTTATATAGATTTAAAAGTATTTATCTGATAGCTTTGATCGCTGGAACTGTATTTACTTGTACCTTCGAGTATTTCTCATTCATAGATGAAGAAAGCCATTTTGCCTACATCCATTATATTGGAGAAAACCATAAGTTGCCTACTGTATATGATAGTGTTGATACGGAAATATCATATTTGACGCAAAATGTTTATCTGCAACCAGTAGAAATTTATGAGGCTTTTCAACCACCTCTCTACTATTTGATAGCTTCAATTATATATATTTTAACACCGGGTAATATACTTATTAAATTTTATGTATTGCGCTTCTTGGGATTGTTTTTTATTTTGGTTACTATCTATCTCTGTGATAAGACATATAAATTACTCGTTGAGAAGAAGATTATTGTAAGGAATGACTTTCTATTTTTTTCCATAATGTTTTTATTTATATTGATGCCGGGATTTTTATTGAGAATGACGACAGTGAGTAATATCCATCTTCTGATTCCTCTGAGTTGTCTGACTTTTTATGCATTGATGAAGTTCTCATTTTCGGACACGCTTACTCTGAAGCATACTGGGATACTTGTTTTATTATCAATAGCATTACTTATGACGCAATTCACTTCCATTTTTATAATTTTAGTTATCGGTGGCTTTTTATTAATTAAGAAACAACATAAAAATTTGTTAGTTTACGGAATAATGGTGATTATACTTTCATTCCCCTGGATTATTTATAATCTTTATCACTATGGTTATCCGACAGCGAATGCCATAGCTAAGGAACTGCAACAAAAGCATATCAATCCCAATTATGATACTTATGACATATACTTTGTTCTAAATGGTATCTCCTATCTCTTTGCGACTTTTTGGAGTCCTCAGGAAGCGACATTGAATCCACCAACAATTATGTCTGTGAATTTCATAAGCGTCGGACTTGTCATTGCCATATTTTACCTTGCTTATAAGCTAATGCGTTTACTGAAAAAGGGAATAGACGTCTTGTATAGGAACATAATTTATCTTATTGTTTTCACTATTATTATGAATCTTGGTATGCTGTTTTATATTACAATAGCAGAGTCCTGGAGTGTTCTTCTAGGGAGATATTTATATATTAGTATTTGTGCGTTTATCTTTCTTGTATATCTATTTATACAAAGATTCTTTTTGAAGAATACAGTGTTTATGTCAGTGATTTTTATTATTTTCACAGTGTTTTTGTATAGTAACTTTTTAGTTCAGCTTATCCTAAAATCGTAGCCTATATATCACTCTGCTACATATTTTGCTGAACTATTTTGTCCATTTCGTCGATTCTTTTTTCGTAGGTGTTTTCTTGTGCGAGATTAAGTCGCTGCTGCTTTTGTTCTGGTGTGTCATTTTCCAAAGCATCATCAATGTAACTTACAAATTGCGGATAATCCCCTGTCATAGGAATTAGCTTTGAGTAGTTTTTAAGCGATGGAAGTGGGGTTGATATGACTGTTTTGCCTGTGGCGAGAGATTCAAAAAATTTTAACGGGAAAATACTTTCAGTTACTTCGTTTATTTTGTAAGGTAGAATGATTGCATCTACTGCCGAAAGGTATTCGGGTAATTTTTTATATGGTATATGTCCGATAAAATGAATATTTTTGTTTTTTCTCAATTGGTTAATACCTGCTTTTTCTTCACCTTCCCAGACAGGTCCAATAATTACTATCGACCAGTCACTCTGTTTCTTCGATATGAAATCAATTAGATCAAAATCGATTTTATGAGGTGTTAGATTACCATAAAATGCAATGATGGGCTTGGATATCTTCGATAACTTGGAAGGAATTTTTATATCTTCATTATCAGCTTTATTAAAATGACTAAAGTCTGCAACATTTGGCTGATAAAAGGTCTTTTTGTTATGAATTTTGCATTTATCAAACAAAGTAGTTGATGAAGTAAACACAAAATCAGCTTTATTTAGAAGGAGTTGCTCAGCTTTTTGAATCCCTTCTTTATCAGCTCCTGGTACCAGCGACAAGTCATCAACGCAGTGATAGATAAGAAGTGAATATTTTATGTTGTCTATGAAATAGATGGCGTAGGGATTGTATATCCAGAGAATCGGTTTGTCGAAACGAGAATATTTAACGAATGAAAAAATGGCTTTTTCAAGGATCCCCTTATTAATTTTTCTTATTCGTGCCAGTGAATTAAACGGAATTGAAATTGGCGAATAAGTCCAGATATTATTTGCGACTTTTCTGAAGCCTTTTGTCCAGTCAGTGAATCTCCGAAATATTCTTCTTATATCCTTTATATTCACAGATGGTTTTCGGATACCGAGTGTTTGGATGAAAAGAACAAGGTTATTCTGAGATAGTCTCTGCATAATCTGTTTTTTATTGGTTGGCAGGGGAGTATTCCAATCTTCGGTTGAGAAGCAAATAATATTTTTATCCATCAGGAAATTCATAATAAACCTCACATTATGAAAAGAAAATTTAATTAGAAAAAAATCAAGATAAAAATGAGATACTCTAAAATTACCGATTGAAATTTAAGTATTTGGTGAAAAGGTGCGATTCATTAAACGGAGGTTATGCAAAAGAAAATGAAGATACTATTAATGATGCCACCGATATTGAAAACTGATAATAAAGAGCAACTTAAGAATTGTAATGATGGCGATAACACAAAAATGCCGATTGGTTTGTATAACCTTGCGGCTATTATAATTGAAAAAGGTTATGAC
>CAZYWQ010000262.1:0-4002 GCA_964651675.1 uncultured Candidatus Sumerlaeota bacterium
CATTAAGCTTCTGTAAAAACTCGATGTAATCATTAGTGACTTGATAGACCAAATCAGGATCTTCTAACAACACTGTTAAATGGACAATCCCTATAACATTATTTATCTTCGTGCGCCTTTTCAATCTACAAACAGCTCTCTCAACACTATTCACTCCCCAGAACTCATCTAACTTTCTCTTATTAACAATTCCAGATACAACCTTATTGCTTAACAACATATCTATCAAAATGTAACTATACTCCGACTGTTTAAGAGGATAAAAAGAGTTTGCACTTCTCGAATTTACAAGACCAACATCAGAAAAATTCTGCGAAATCTCAGGTATAAATTTTGTCGTTGCCCGATACAATTTAGGACCACTAATACTCACTATCCCGGTAATAACCATAACTACTATAGGCACAATTATAATCCAGTGTTTATGCCTTATCAATATTCGCAAATATCTAATAAATTCGGTGTTAAGATTCTTTTCTTCTTGATTCATATCTTCGCATTCCCTTTGGCGATATATCTTAAAAACAAATTATTCATAAATAACCACTTTCGATAAATATAAATTTCTATCCTGATTTATACTACTATCATAATAATCATTATCAAAACTAATTTTGATCCTATGACTACCTTTCTTCAAAACATCATTGGCAAGACAAAAATTATTCTCCTCGCTATCAACATAAAATTTTGAAACCAAAGCTCCATCAACAAACATACTCATCAGCGGATAGGCTTCCAATGCCTTTTTCCCGCTTACTACTATCATAAATGAATAATTTCCATCCTCGACTATCTCACAATCAAAATACACTGAACTAATACTCTTTTTATCATTTGGTGTGTCATCTTGCTTAAACATCTTATCATAAGATATTTCTTTAATCTTTTTACTTTCTAATATTCCATCAAAATCCTCAATGCGTTTTTCAATTTCCTTATCAAACAAAACATAATTAATCCTTCTTAATCCCAGCAACGCATTATAATAAATAGGATTTTCATCAAGTTCTTCCAAATAATGCTCTTTTGCCTTAACATAATCCTTTTTAACCTCATAAATTTCTCCCATTGCACAATGAACACCCTTTACATTGGTTAAAGACTCCAGGATATTTTCATAAATCTCTAATGCTTTATCTAACTTATCTATTTTTCTGTAGACACTTGCCAGATAATAGTAATCAGAAGCCTTATTGACTAATTCATTTCTATTAACATAATAATCCCCAATCAAAAATGAATCCGAAGAAGCAAATAAACCTTTTTCATATTCTTCCTGAAAATAATCAATAAACTTAACATAAGAATCAATACCATAATACTTAGCAAGATCAAGGTAGAAGAAGAAATCCGGGAACTTCCCAAAATGATATGAAATGACACTTAGATTAAAATAAGACAATCCACTTTTTTTATCTATACCAATTAACTCCTTATAAACTATAGAAGCATTTGTATAATTACCAATCGCAATATATGCCTCAGCCAACATCAAATAGGTATATTTCAAAAGTGGATTACCATAATCAGCCTTATAAAACATCCCTTTCAATAATTCGAAATCTCTAATGGCAAAACTAAACAAATTTTTCTTCAACTCATAATAAGATACAGCAAACAAAAAATCTTTATATACTCATCTCGCGACTCAAATAACGAATACAATTTCTCAAAATATCTAAAAGTATCCTCCTCTTTACCTTCTGACAAACTGAGAATCCCAAGCATCCACAACGCTTTTTTATTTTCTCTATCCAAAGTTAATAACTTCCTTGCAAAAATACCTGCCTTTTCAAAATCATTCAGAAGAAAATAATTATCCATCATCCCATATATTATTTCAGGAGAATCCGGTGAAATCTTATATGCTTTTAACAGTTCCTTTATTGCTTTCTTGGGCAAATTTCTCTTTTTATAATAGATTGAACGATTAATATTTAATCTTACAAATATCCTTTCTCTATTCTTCAAAAATAATATGCATAGCAGCAAAATCAATATGGTTACTAAAACGCAGATCAACCATAACCATTTTTTACTACCCAATTTGGTGTTATTAACCAAATCCATATAATCAAAATCTCCAAATTATTATCTGAATACGAAGGTTATCGTTCCAGGATTGATTTAGCTGGAACGACTATCATATCACCTCTTCTAATATCAGAGAATCCCGTTTCACGACTCTCAGCGCTACCATTAGCCTTCAACACATAAATCCCCTTCTTATCAGCATTTCTATTTGGTCCGCCAGCCTTCTTTAAATAATACTTATAACTTTTCCCATACTCATAAATTACAGAGATAGGATTATTCACCTCACCAGTGATAATCACACCATCAGGAATCTTTGGTACAATGATAACATCACCACTCTCCAATACAATATCATCTTTCTCTATGTCTATTATCATCCTTCCAGCAAGAGTAATAGGTAAACTACCTAAAATCCCTTCGAAATACCCCCCCTCTTTATACAGTGACGGGAAAATATCATCATAAAGCTTTGATTGAACACCTAATCGAGTTAAAAATTTATCAAACTCCTCATTCTCGACTTCTATCTTTTCAAGATTATGCAACTGAGTCATATACAATTTTATAAAACTGCTCAATTTACTTTTAATAAGTTCCCTAACCTCACTCTCTCTAACGCTAAAAGCACTGAACCTGCCGGTATTATCCAGATATAATATGTTTTGGAAATCACTAACAAGAGTTAAGATTGAATTTATGGTATCCAAAAACTCAATTTTAAGACCTTCATCAAGGTCATCACCATCTTTCTTCTTTATCCTTTTAGTCTTAATTATCTCCAACTTCTCTCTTAATGCTTTTACCTCACTTTGTAATTCATCAATCTTCTTAATCTCCAATCCAGAACTAATCATCCCCTCTCTTATACTACCCATTATTGTATCGGTTAACATCTCGATATTTACATTAGGTTCAAGATTAAGCAGGATGGAATTCAAAACACTCTTTCTCAATTCCAGAGCCTGCATATACTCTCTTTTTTCCTTTTCAGAAATATCTTCCTCCATAATACGAATCTCATCCTGAACAATTTTCATCAACTCAGTATTAATAGTTTCCTGATAAATCTTATTTTGCTTTTTTTGAATCCTTTGGCGAACAAACAATGTTCCATAAGGATAGGCAAGTTCCGTTAATCCGCCTGCCCTACGTAATACAGAACTCAAGGTCTCTCCTTTTTGTATTATATATTCACCGGGGAACTTGACTTCACCGCTTAAAATAACCTCGAATCGATACTTCAAATCCATATCTGGTCTAATAAATAAAATATCACCCTTTTGGACCTTAATATTTGCTTCATTCGCAGGATCTTAAGGATCCGACAAAATACTCTTTAAATCAATAGGAATAACCTCAAGCCCATTATCATTATCATAATTAACTCTATGCAATTCAGCTCCTTCAAGAGAAGCATAATCTTTTAACTCCTTTGCCAAAAAGATTAAATCACTTACCCTCATACCTTCACTATATGTAAAAGTACCAGGTGCATTGACCTCTCCCGAAACCCTAACAATTGGTTTATCAAACAAATCATATTTCGAATATACCTTTATAACATCCCACTGTTGTAACTTATAATTCTCTTTACTATCTCCTGCCATTGCCCTTGCCACATCAAATGTTATGATATCCCGCGATTTATTAGATAAATATCTGAAGATGTGACCTTTTGCCAAATAACTTTCTGGTATTAATCCATTCGCCTCTATAACTAAATCCCTGACCGTCATTCCTTTCTTCAAACTATAATCACCCGGTCTCAACACATTCCCAGTAATCGTAACATAATTGTATAAAGAAGGCAAAATAGGAAGTATCTTTATAAAGTCGCCATCCTTAAGTTCAAAATCCCCAGCTCGATCCTCCAAGTCAGCCAAACTCTTAAAATTCAAATCCAACACAATATTCTTTTCCGAAGTCTCTACCCTTTCGATTTGTACCCGATAAACATAAGCC
>CAZYWQ010000262.1:4012-4882 GCA_964651675.1 uncultured Candidatus Sumerlaeota bacterium
CCTTAGATAACAATCCCCCTGATAAATTTATGATATCAAGTAAAGTTGTAACACCCTTCCCTTCATAAATTGCTGGTTTTTTCACAGACCCTGCTATAGAATACATTGGCCCAACCGTTTCTACAAAAACAACATCATCAGCCATTAATCTTTTATCATTCTCTCTATTCCCATTTATTAGCAAATCATATAAGTCAAGTCTCGCAATCTCCTGATTATTCCTTATTAGTTTTATATTTCTTAGAGAACCCGTTAGAAGTGGTCCACCCGCTTTATACAATGAATGTAACATCGTAGACAAAGAACTCATTGTATAATTACCTGGTTTTTTAACATCCCCCAGTACGAAAACATCTATACTCCTCAATTTACCAAGTGAAACATCAATCTTAAAATCTCTATAATAAGTGGCAAGTGCCTTTTTAATCTCTTTTGAAGCCTCTTCGAAGCTCTTTCCCCATACATAAACAGCACCGGCTTTAGGCAATATTACCTTACCATCCCTTGTCACATCCAATTCTTCACTTTCCTCAACAGCTCCCCATATATTCAGCAACAGTTGATCCCCAGGTCCAAGAACATAATTAGGACCTACTGGTGCAACTTCCATCGGAGCAAAGTCAGTAACAGCCTTTCTGAATATATCAAATCCAAAATATCCAAGGTCTCTATCAACAGCTGTGGCACTAAGTCTCTCTTCTTCTGTGGCAATGGTTGTCAAACCCGTTTCAAGACCAGGAACATCCTTATTTCCCTCAGAATCCTCCAAACCAAACAACACCAAACTCAGCAAAACAATCATACAAAATAAAACAAGTTTCTTCCTATCTATCATTATAATTTCTCCTCTTCCTTTTCTAACTACTGCTC